>JAZKTH010000022.1:0-20911 GCA_036625675.1 Haloferacaceae archaeon | reverse complement strand
CTAGGTGTCGACCTCCTTCACGATCAACCCCAGCGCCCCCGTCATCTACGCGATGTACGTCGCGCTCGCGGACCGGAAGGGCGTATCCCGGGAGGAGTTGCGTGGAACCCTGCAAAACGACATGCTCAAGGAGTTCATCGCCCAGAAGGAGTGGGTGATGCCCCCGGAACCGTCGCTGGATCTCGTGACGGACGTCATCGAGTTCGCCGCCGCGGAGACGCCGAAGTTCAACCCGATCTCGATTTCGGGGTACCACATCCGCGAAGCCGGCTCGACGGCGGTCCAGGAGTTGGCGTTCACGCTCGCGGACGGCTTCGCGTACGTCGAGGACGCCACGGAGCGGGGGCTCGACGTCGACGAATTCGCCCCACAGCTGTCCTTCTTTTTCAACTCGCACAACTCCATCTTCGAGGAGGTCGCGAAGTTCCGCGCCGCCCGGCGGATCTACGCCCGGGTGATGGAGGAGTGGTACGGCGCCGAGGAGCCGGCCTCGAAGCGGCTGAAGTTCCACACCCAGACGGCGGGGCAGTCGCTGACCGCCCAGCAGCCGCTGAACAACGTCGTCCGGGTGACGATCCAGGCACTCGCCGGGGTGCTCGGCGGCACGCAGTCGCTGCACACCAACTCCTACGACGAGGCGCTCGCACTCCCCAGCGAGCAGGCGGTCCGGGTCGCGCTGCGGACACAGCAGATCATCGCCGAGGAGTCGGGTGCAGCCGACATCGTCGATCCCCTCGGGGGTTCGTACGCGGTGGAGGCGCTCACCGACGACGTCGAAGAACGGGCGATGGAGTACATCGAGGAGATCCGGGAGATGGGCGACGGGTCGGTCCGGGAGGGCGTCCTCGCGGGGATCGAGCAGGGCTACTTCCACCGGGAGATCCAGGACGCCGCCTACGAGTACCAGGAGCGCGTCGAGGCGGGCGAGGAGACGGTCGTCGGCGTCAACGCCTACGAGACCGAGGGGGACACCCGGCCGGAGATCCTCGAGGTGGACGAGACGGTGCAGAAACGCCAGCGCGACCGGCTGGAAGAGGTCAAGCGCGAGCGCGACGACGAGGCGGTCGAAGATGCGCTCGCGGCGCTGGAGGACGCCGTCTCCGCCGGCGAGAACGCGATGCCGGCGATCGTGGCGGCGGTGAAGGCGTACGCGACGATGGGGGAGATCATGCGGACGTTCGAGCGGGAGCACGGGAGCTACCAGGAGACCGTCGGAACGGCGTGACGGACCGACTCGATCGGCCGGCCCGCCGATCGTCCGGTGACGGCCGACAACCGCCGGCGTCACAGCCCGATCAACGACCGGAGCGACCGCGTTCGAACGCCGCACGTTCGGGCGTACTGGCAGCCGTCACACCGGGCGTCGTTCGCCCGCGGCGGGGGGCCGTCGATCGACCGGACCGCACGCAACGCCGCACGGTACGCCGCCTTCGCGCGGGTCGTGAGGCGCACGGTTCTGACCACCCCGTGGGCGGGGTACTCGACCAGCGCGCGCGGCACCTGGCGTCCGCGTTCCCACGCGAGCGCCTTGGCGGCCGCGACCGCCCGAACCCGGTGGTGGTTCCACACCCCCTCCTCGGGCGGCGACCCGGGAGAGACGATCGACGGCACGTCCGGGGCGTCCGCTCCCCCGTCGAGGAGCTTGTGTGCGATTCCCCTGCAGTCCTTGCCCGACAGCAGCACGCGAGTTCGGGACGGCCGGGCGAGTTCCGCCCAGTCGTCGCGTTCGCGGAGTCGCCCGAGGTTTCGTCGGTAGGCGCCCGGATCGAGGTCGATCGTCTCCCGCCGGAGCTTGCGATCCGGAGCGTCGAGAAGCGACGGGTACTCGTAGGCGAGTTCGATTCGCTCCCTCGCCTCCGGCGGCGGTTCGCGGTCGTCCTCGCGCCGGGCGTGATACAGCTGACGCGGACAGTAGGAGGCCCGCGAGACGTCGGCGAACGTCTCGGTGGCTCCGGTGGCTTCGGTGGCTCCGGTGGCTTCGGCCCCCGGCGAAGGTGCGGCGGTCACGCGCCGGGGTGGTTCCGGCATCCAATATAAGTGGACGGACGAGTCCGAAACCGTTCTGTTCCTCGGCCCCCCGAGGTTGCGACATGAGCAGCGCCGAGGGTCCCGCGATCGCGGTAACCGTCTACAGCCGGGAGGACTGCCACCTGTGCGAGGAGGCGATCGCCGACGTCGAGCGCGTCGCCGAGGACATCGGCGCGACGGTCGCGATCGAGGAGATCGACGTCGACGGGGACGAAGAACTTGCGGCGGAGTACGGGGAACGCGTCCCGTACGTGTTGTTAGACGGCGAGCCGGCCTACAAGTACCGGGTGGACACCTTCGACCTCCGACGGCGGCTCCAGGAGCGGGTGGAGGAGGGATGAGGGCCGGTTCCTGCGAGGCGGGCGACTTTCCGGACGACGTGACGGTGCGGGCCGCGACGCCGGCAGACCTCCTGGGGGTCGTTCGCGTCCTCGACGCGGCGGCGCTCCAGACGGACCCCGAGACGATCGAGGACCGGCTCCACGCGGAGCCGTCCGGGGCGTTCGTCGCCGTCGCGTCCGGCGGGGAGGACGGCGATCGGGACGGCCCGACAGCAGCGCCCGTCGTCGGCGCGCTGGTGCTTGGCGAGGGGGACCGCTTCCCGGACTCTCCGGGGACGGTGTGGATCGAGAGCGTCGCCGTCCGACGTCGGCGGCAGAATCGAGGGGTCGGTCGCGCGCTCGTCGACGCCGCGTGCACGTTCGCAATCGAGTGCGCGCCGGCGGACGCGGTTCCCCGGCTACTGGCGACGTTCGACGACGACGCCCGGCCCTTTTACGAGGCGTGCGGGTTCGAGATCCTCGACCCCGGAGACGTCGGGGACGGCGAGCCCGTCGTCGAGAGAAAAGAGGACGGGATCGACGCGGGAAGCGACGACGGGCGTCTCCGGGGGCTCCTGACGGTGAAGGAAACCTGGCGGAGTCGAGGGCGCGGAAGCACGGCGGGACGGTGAATCGACCGGCTCGGCCGGACGCCCAAGCGCATCCCTTTTGCCACTCGCTGTCGGAGAGAGTTGCGTGCAACCGTCCCGGCTGTTCGAGGAGTTCCCCGCCCCCTCCTACCGTGGCAACCAGGAGTCGGCGCTCGCGTCGATCCAGGACGCCTTCGACGCCGGGAACCGCGTCGTTCTCGTGCGGGCGCCGACCGGGAGCGGGAAGTCGTTGCTCGCACGCGCCATCATGGGCTGTGCCCGGCGAGCCGAGGCGGCCGAGCCACACCAGGCGACCGGCGCGTACTACACGACCCCGCAGGTCTCCCAGCTCGAGGACGTCGCCGAGGACGACCTCCTGTCTGACCTGAACGTGATCCGGGGGAAGTCCAACTACACCTGCATCCTGCAGGGGGAGCGCGACACGCCCGTCGACCGGGCGCCCTGCGCCCGGCGACAGGGGTTCGACTGCACCGTACAGCACCGCTGTCCCTACTACGCCGACAGGGCCATCGCCTCCGCGCGCCGGTACGCCGCCACGACGCTGGCGTACTTCATGCAGACGGCCGGATCGGAGGTGTTCCGAAAGCGTGACGTCGTCGTGATCGACGAGGCCCACGGGCTCGCCGAGTGGGCGGAGATGTACGCCACCATCGAACTGTCGCCCGATCGCGTTCCCGTCTGGGACGGCGTCGGGGTCCCGGACGTCCACGCCGACGCGCGAGAGGACGAGGACGCGCTCGACCGGACCGCCCGCTTCGCGGAGACGCTGGTGGGCGTCTGTGAGCGCGCGAAGGACGACCTCCTCGCGAAGCCGGAGCTCACGCCCGCCGAGGCCGCCCGGCGGGATCGGCTCCAGGAGCTCGTCTCCGAGCTGAGCTGGTTCCTCGAGGGGTACCGGGACCCCGAGAGCACGACGACGTGGGTCGTCGACCAGCCGGACGGCGAGGGGTCCCCGATCACGATCAAGCCGCTGGACCCGGCACGGTACCTCAGACACACCGTCTGGGACCGGGGGAACCGCTTCGCGCTGCTGTCGGCGACGATCCTCTCGAAGGACGCGTTCTGCCGGAGCGTCGGGCTCGACCCCGCCACGGTCGCGCTCGTCGACGTCGATCACACGTTCCCGCTGGGGAACCGGCCGCTGTACGACGTCACGCAGGGAAAGATGACGTTCGAACATCGCGAGGAGACGCTCCCGAAGATCGCCCGGCTGCTCGTCAGGCTGATGGCGGCCCACCCGGACGAGAAGGGGATCGTCCACGCCCACTCGTACGCGATCGCCGACGGCCTGGCGGACCGGCTCGGCCGGGCCGGCGTCGCCGCCCGGCTGCGAACCCACGGCCGGGGCGACCGTGACGCCGCCCTCGAGGGGTGGATGGACGCCGACGACCCGGAGGTCTTTCTCGCGGTGAAGATGGAGGAGGCGCTGGACCTCCGGGGCGACCTCGCGCGGTGGCAGGTGCTGTGCAAGGCGCCGTACCTCAACACCGGCGACTCCCGCGTCGCCAGGCGGCTCGAGGAGGGGCAGTGGGCGTGGTACCACCGGGTCGCGCTGCGGACGGTCGTCCAGGCGTGCGGACGGGTCGTCCGCGCCCCCGACGACTACGGGGCGACGTACCTCGCCGATTCGTCGATACTGGACCTGTTCGAGCGCGCCAGTGCCGACGTCCCCCCCTGGTTCGCGGACGCGATCGACGCGATGGAGCGGCCGGAGCTCCCGCCGTTCGATCCCGACGCCGCGCTCTCGGGGATCGACGCCGAACCCGGGGGGAGCGCGGGCCGTCGCGGCGGCTCGACCCGGGCCTCGACGGGCGGGAAAAGAGGTCAGAAAAGCGGATCGGTCAACGGCGGAGGAACGGACGGAGGATCCCCGGACGAGGGGGGGACCACCTCCAGGAACGACCACCCGCTCTCCGACGTCTGGGGCGAGTGATCGACCGCGCCGGTCGGGCCGGCACGATCAAAGCAGCGAGACGCCCCACGCGACCATGGAGGTCACCATGAGCAGGGCGAAAAACACCGCGAACCACTTCTGCCGGTCCATGTTCGGCGGTAGGACAGGTCCCCAATAAAGTCTTTCGAGGGGGGCTCGCCGTCACGCCGCCACTCGACGGGGTTCGGTCACTCGGCGGGGGTCGGCCACTCGACGGGGTTCGGTCACTCGGCGGGGCCGTCCTCGGTCCCGGATCCGGGGAGGACGTGCAGCCCCGCCCGGCTCTTCAGCACCTCGACGGTCTCGGCGTCCGCCGGGACGTAGTCGGGCCGGGCGACGGTCTTCGCCTCGTACGTTTCGGGGTCGAGCACCTGCACCGCGTGCTCGTCCTCCACGGTGACGACCGTGGTCTCCTGGCCGTCCTCCCGGGTACCGAGCCGTTCCGCGTCCGGGGCGTCGCCGTCTGCGTGGTCGGCCTCGTACCGTTCGCCGGTGGTGAGCCGCACCCCCTTCAGGTTCCCCCGGACGCTCCGCACGAGCACCGGCCCAGCCCCGTCGACGTCGATCACCTCGCCGGGGCGGTACCGCGGGAGCCGAACGGCGAAGGTGACGCGGTACACCTCGTTGCCGTCGCCGTCCTCGGTGACGAGCGTCGCGTGGTCCTCGACGGTGCCGCCGAGTTCCTCCACGATCCTGTCGGAGACGCCCCGGCCCAGCTGGTTGGTGGACAGCTTGATGTCGACGCCGTCGTCGGTCTCGGCCACCTCGGTAACGAACGCGTCCCGGCTGCCGGTCTCCTCCCGGGCGCCGACGTACGACTCGGCTATCTCGACGGCGCGGGCGGTCTCCTCCCCGGAGGGAACGCGCCCGTCGGCCCGGAGCTGGACCACGCTGGCGTAGTATCCCCCGGCGATGCGGCCGCACCGCGTGCAGGTGCCGCGGCCGATCTTCACCGGCACCGTGACCGACTCCTCCCTGAGGCTCCCCCGGACGACGCCGGAGAACTGGCAGTGCATGCGGATCGTGGTCTCGTCGACCTGTTCGGGCTCGACGCCCCACTGCACGTCCCGGGCGTTCACGTGGACCCCCAGCTCCTCGGTGACGGCGTCGATCGCGACGTCGGTGTAGTCCCGGGCGCCGACGTCCACCCAGCGGTTCCCCCGGCGGACGGCGCCACACCCCGAGCAGACCTGGAGCTCGATCCGATCGGGGGCGTCGACGAGGTCGAAGTCCTCGAAGTAACAGTCGTCGCACAGCTTCGCGTCCCGGTCGCGGGGCTGGCCGGGCAGGGGCTCCTCGCGCGGCTCGACCGCCCCGCCACAGCGCGGGCAGAACTCCCGGGACTCGCTCATGGAGGAGAATAGACGAGGGACGAATAAAAGGAGCACGACGTGGGGCCGAATCCCTGAAAAGCTCCGAGCGGCGCCATCGAAGCCGGGCACGTCCGGCTGGCGTTCGGTGCGCCGCCGGTCGGCAGCGTCGACGACTTCGGTGCGCACGTCCCGGAGGAGAATCGAGATGATCGGGGCGGCGGCGGCGAGGGGAGCGTCGGCGCACGCATTTATATACTCGGGTGGGCGCCGCCGCGCGCATTTATATATCGTCCCCGAGAACAGTGTCGCCGGACATGGAACACTCGATCAGCCACCAGCCCTCCTTCGCTTTGCTCGAGATCGACCTCGACGCCGACGAATCTATCAAGGCGGAGGCGGGGGCGATGGTCTCACACACCGACGGCGTCGACATCGCGACCGACCGCGGCGACGACGGCCTGCTGGGATCGATCAAGCGCTCGGTGCTGGGAGGGGAGTCGTTCTTCCAGAACACGTTCACCGCGCCCGACGGGGGACACGTGACGCTCGCGCCGCCGCTCCCGGGCGACGTCACCTGCCACGACCTGGAAGGGGAGACGCTGTACGTCCAGTCGGGATCCTACCTCGCCGCCGACCGTTCGATCTCGATCGACACGGAGTTCGGCGGCGCGAAGTCGTTCTTCGGCGGGGAGGGCCTGTTCCTGCTCACCCTGTCCGGAACCGGGCCGACCTTCCTCTCGAGCTACGGGGCGATCGAGGAGAGGACGCTCGAACCCGGCGACCGGTACGTCGTCGACACGGGCCACATCGTCGCATTCGAGGAGACGCTCGACTTCTCGGTCGACCGCGTCGGCGGGCTGAAGTCGACGCTGTTCAGCGGCGAAGGGCTCGTATGCACCTTCGAGGGGTCCGGGCGACTCTGGCTGCAGTCGCGCAGCCAGGACGCGTTCCTCTCGTGGCTGATCCCGCAGCTCCCCACCGACGACAGCTCCTGATACTGTTTGTTGTCGGAAGTTACCGTGTCGACCGCCCGAGGGCGTGGCGGTCGACCGGTAACCGTCTACAACAAGCAGTACGAGAGCCCACGCGCCCCTCACGGCTCCCCCGTGGACGGCCCGATCCCCGCCTCCCGTCCCGGAGATAGTGGTTTTTAACCGTCTCGGCGACGAGTTAGGGGTATGAACTGGAGTACCGACTGGGGACTCAGGGGCCGGATGTTCCTCACCATGGCCCTGCTTGCAGTCCTGTACGTCGTCTTCATCGGCGCCCTCTCGGTCGTCTTCGAGGGACGGATCCTGCCGATCGTCCTCACGTTCGGGCTGTTCTCGTTCGCGCAGTACTTCTACAGCGACAAGCTGGCGCTGTACAGCATGGGGGCCCGGACGGTCGAACCGGACGAGGCGCCGGAGCTGCACCGCACCATCGAGCGGCTCTCCCAGCAGGCCGACCTGCCGAAACCGCAGGTGGCCGTCGCCGACACGCAGGTCCCGAACGCGTTCGCGACGGGCCGAAACCAGCGCAACGCGACCGTCTGCGTCACTCAGGGACTGCTCCGGACGCTCGACCAGGAGGAACTGGAAGGCGTGCTCGCCCACGAGCTCGCCCACGTGAAGAACCGCGACGTGATGGTGATGACCATCGCCTCGTTCCTCTCGACGATCGCGTTTATCATCGTCCGGTGGGGGTGGCTGCTCGGCGGGAACAACCGACAGGGCGGCGCGCCCGTCATCGTCGCCATCGTGGTGTCGCTTCTGGTGTGGCTCGTCTCGTTTTTCCTCATCAGGGCGCTCTCGCGGTACCGGGAGTACACCGCCGACAGGGGGGCCGCCGCGATCACGGGCAAACCCGGCGCGCTCGCGTCCGCCCTGCTGACCATCGACGGCCGGATGGACCGCGTCCCGAAGGAGGATCTCCGCGACCAGGCGGAGATGAACGCCTTCTTCATCATTCCCATCCGGTCGGGCTTCATCGGCAAGCTCGCGTCGACGCACCCCTCGACCGAGAAGCGCGTGGAACGGCTTCGCGAACTCGAACGCGAGATGGAGACCGCCTGAGCCGTGACTGGAGGGGAGTGAACCGATGGGCATCCTCGACACGATCCGCGCGGTACTGGGGACCAGCGCCGAAAGCGACGCCTCCCGGGCGGCCGACCCCGAGGACCTGTTCGGCATGTCCACGGCGTACCTCACGATGGAGGCCGACCTGGGGTACGACAACGCCGGGGAGGCGGCGCTGTGTTTCTCCGGGGTCGACTCCACGGCCTTCGAGGACGCCGTGAGCGAGGTCGAGGCGATCCTGGAGGCCGGCGAGATCGAGACCGGAACGGGGTTTCACCGCCGCAGGGACGACCACGGCTACGAGTGGTTCGTGCTCGAGGACGACGACCCGGAGGACCTGCTCACGAGCGTCCACTTCGCGGCCGACGAGTTCGTCGAGCAGGGGTTCGGTTCCCGGCTGCTGGCGGCCCTCTTCGGCTTCCGGAAGGGCGACACTCGCGCCTACTGGATCTACTCGTTCCGCCGGGGGGCCTACTACCCGTTCGTCCCCGCCGGCGACCACGAGCGGGATCAGCGCACCGAGTTCAAGCTCCAGTCGGTGCTCGACGGCGAACTCGAGATCGAGTCCGACGAGTCCTACTGGTACCCGCTGTGGCCGGACGCGCCGGGCGGTCACCCCTGGGAGTGACCCGATTCACTCCGGGGAGCCGGTCAGAAGCGAGGGGAGTTCGTTCACCGACGCCACCACTGCGTCGGCACCGGCGTCGGCGAACTTCCCCCGCCCCTCCTCGCCGGAGAGCCCGCCGGTGAGCACGCCGATCCCGTAGTAGACCCGTCCCGGATCGGCACCGGCTGCGTTCCGGGCGGTTGTCACGTCGTCGAGGGTGTCGCCGACGAACGCAACCCGGTCGGCGTCGAACTGTTCCGCGAGCGTCACTAACGCCCCCGGGTGGGGCTTCCCCTCCTCCCAGTCGTCCATCGTGAACACCTGCTCGGACGGGAGCTGGAGGCCGGCCCGGTCCAGCGCGATCTCCGCCTCGGCGGCCGGGCGTCCGGTCACCACCCCGACGGCGTAGCGTTCCGCCAGCCAGTCGAGGGTGTCCTCCTCCACGAGAACCGGCTCGTCGTGGACGTATCCCGGCGCTCGGATCGGCGGCTCGCCCCCCTCGAGTTCGCGGTACAGTTCGGTCCCGAGATAAAGCGCCTGGAACACGTCCCTGAGTCGGTCGGGCTCCCACTGGTCGCGTACCCTGGCCTGCGGGACGTCGGGCATTCCGGCGACGATCGAGCGCGCGGCCTCGAGGCCGCCGCCGCGCTCGCGGATCTCCCGGGCGAACTCCTCGACCTCCCAGCGGAGCCCCTCCCGGTAGGCCAGGACGTACAGCGCGACCGCGTCGGTCAGCTCCCAGTCATTGTTGAACCCGCCGGCGTCCTTGAACGCCTGGAGCTTCTCCCGGGGGATCGTCCGACCGCAGACGTGATCGACCGACTCGACGACCGCTCGCCTGTAGGAGTCGGCGACGTCGACCAGTACCCCGTCGACGTCGAGCACGACCGCCTCGACCTGCATACCTCTCCCGGAGACGCCGAAGAGAAAAAGCGTGTCGGAGCCGGCGGGCGCTACCGCCCGGGAACGGGGAGTGGGCGGGCCCGGTCCCGCCCGGCCTACTGACGGACGACGTACAGCACGTCGTCGCCGAGCCGACTGCGCTCGACCGGAATCACGGGTTCCTCGAACCCGAGCGTCGTGAACAGGCAGTCGGCGTCGACCCGCCGGGCCAGGTCCCAGGTCGGCCGCTGGAGCTCCGCCGGAAGGTTGCGCGCGTAGACCGCCTCCACGCGGTAGCGGGGGGCAAGCGTCTCCCGGCGGGCGGCCGCGACCACGTCGTCCCGGCACACCGCCACCTCCCGCGGGGCCCGTTCTCGGACGTCGGCGACGACCCCGGGATCGACGTCCATCGCCACGACGCGACGTCCCGACGAGGCGAGTTCCGCCGCGAGCGACGGACGGCGCCCCACGCCGATCTCGAGGAGGCTGTCGTAGTCGGCGAGTCGATCGACGAATCCGCGGTCGGACGGGTGGCTCACGGCGCAACACTTACGAACGGCGCAACCAAAGCGCTTCCCATGCGGGTCGACATCGTGCCCATCGGGGACCTCCCCGCCCGGGTGAAGCGCGAAGCCTCCGGCGCGTTGCGGTCGGTGTACGACTGCAAGGTCACGGTCCACGACGAGCAGGCAGTCCCCGAGGGCGCGTACGATCGCTCCCGGAGCCAGTACCGGGCAGAGGAGTTCATCGAGCTCGTCGGCCGGGTCGGGAGCGGCGAGAAGAACATCGGGATCACCCCAGAGGACCTCTACTACCGGCGGCGGAACTACGTCTTCGGGCTGGCGTACCTGAACGGGAACGGCTCGGTCATCTCCACGTATCGGCTGCAGACCTCCTCCGACGGCGGGATCTCGTCGAAGCCCCAGTCGGCGGTGTTCGCCGATCGAGTCCGAAAGGAGGTGGTCCACGAGATCGGCCACACGCTCGGGCTGGAACACTGCGACAACAACAAGTGCGTGATGTCGTTTTCCCCGACCGTCCGCGAGGTCGACGTGAAGGAGGAGAACCTCTGCGGGAGCTGCTCGCGGTCGATCCGCTGACGTACCGGACCGGGTTCCGTTTCTGTTCGACCCTTTCCGCCGTTCAGATACCCTGCGCGTTGCCGTCCTTCCGCGGCTCCGTGGCGGCCGAGAGCACGCCGCCGTCGTTACGGACCGCCTGTGCGCCGCCGAACAGGAGCGGCTGGAGGATCCTGACGTCGTGTCCCCGCCGGACGAGCTTGGCGGCCACGTCGGAGTCGAAGTGGGGCTCAACCGCCAGCTCCCCGGACTCACGGTAGCGCCACCGCGGTCGGTCCAGCGCCGCCTGCAGCGGCAGGTCGTAGTCGACGACGTTCGACAGCACCTGAACGTGGCCCTGGGGCTGCATGTACCCCCCCATGACGCCGAAGCCGAGCCAGTCGTCCGGTCCCAACCGCGCCACCGCCGGGATCAGGGTGTGGAACGGCCGCTTGCCGGGTTCCAGACGGTTGGGGTGATCGGCATCCAGCGAGAACGACGCCCCGCGGTTCTGGAGCGCGATGCCGGTGTCGCCGGCCACCAGCCCGGAGCCGAACCCCGCGAACCGGGAGTTAATGTACGAAACCACGTTTCCGGTCTCGTCGGCCACGGTGAGCAACACCGTGTCGGCGTCCTCCGCGTTCGCCTCGGGCACGCCGAAGGAGACGTCGTGGCTCGCCTCCTCCCCGACGGTGTCGGCCCGCCGTTTGGCCCAGGCCTGCGATCCCAGCGGCGGGTGGTCCTCGTACTCTGGGTCGGTGATGTAGCGGTGGCCGTCGTGGAAGGCCCGCTTCGTCGCCTCCGCAAAGTAGTGAACCCGCTCGGGGGAGTCGATGGGGTGCTCGCCCGCGCCCAGTTCGGCGGCGACGTTGAGCGCCTCGATCGCGATCAGCCCCTGGTTGTTCGGCGGTAGTTCGTACAGTTCAGCGCCGTTGTACGTCGTCGACACCGGTTCGGGCCACTCGACCTCGAACGCCGCGAGGTCCTCCACGGTCATGAACCCGCCCCGGGACTGCACCTCCCCCGCGATCTCCTCGGCGATCTCGCCCTCGTAGACGACGTCAGCGCCCTCCGAGGCGATCCGCTCGAGCGACCGCCCGAGTTTCGGGAGCGTGACGACCTCGCCCGTCCCGGGAGCCTCGCCGTCGACCAGGTACGCCGTCCGGGCGTTCTCCGTCCGGAACAGCTCCTCGGCGTAGCTCCACGAGGAGGCGATCACCTCGGAGACTGGATACCCCTCGGTCGCGTACCGGATCGCCGGCCGAAGCAGCTCCGCGAGGGGCTTCGTGCCCAGCTCCCTGGCGGTGGCTTCCCACCCCCGCGCGGTGCCGGGAACGGTCACCGCGTGCGGGCCGTACATCGGCATCTCGACCGCCGCGGGGTCGTCGGTCTCGGGGACCCACGGGTAGTCGGTCCCCTCGTCCGGATCCGCCCCGGCGAGCGCCTCGCGAACGCGGTCGATCGTCGCCGCCGAGGGGGCGCCGCCGCACGCCCGCATCCCGCCCACCTCGCCGTCCGCGGTGCGGTACAGCGCGAACACGTCGCCGCCGAGGCCGGTCGAGGTCGGCTCGACGACGTTGAGCGCGGCGGCGGTCGCGACCGCGGCGTCGAACGCATTTCCCCCGTCCCGGAGGATCCCGATTCCAGCCTCCGCCGCGAGCGGCTGACTGGTCGCGACGACGCCGCGCTGTCCGTAGACGGTCGACCGCCTCGAGGTGAATCGATCCAGGTTTGGTTCCGCCATGGGGGCGATTTCGAGCCGGGGCGCAAAAGCCTCCGGCTACCGGGCCGGGTTGCCCCGTTCGCCCCGCAGTCGGGGAGGGTTTATAAGTCACTCCGGCCCAAACCCGCCCGTATGCAGACGGCGGTCATCGTCGCGGGCGGCCGATCGACCCGATTCGGGACCGCCGACAAGGCGGTCGCGGAGCTGGCGGGGACGCCGATGATCCGGCGGGTCGCCGATCGGATCGCCGGCGTCGTCGACGCGGTCGTGCTCAACTGTCGGGCCGAGCAGGTCCCGGCGATCCAGGAGGCGATGGAGGGGTATCCCCGGCGCGTCACGACCGCCGTCGACCCGGAAACCGACCGCGGCCCGATGGCGGGGATAATGACGGGGCTGCGGGGCGTCGAATCGCTCGCCGGGCCGGAGACCCCGGCGTTCGTGGTCGCCTGCGACATGCCGTTCGTGGATCCCGAGTTCGTGGACTACCTCTTCGGCCGAGTGGAGGGGTACGACGCCGCGGTCCCGCGTCTGGACGATCGGTGGTTCCAGACGACCCACGCGGTCTACCGGGCGGGACCGATGGCGGACGCCTGCGAGTCGGCGCTGGAACGGAACGAACGAAAGATCATCGAGCCGCTGTTCGACCTGGACTACGTCGTCGTCGAGGAGGCAGAAGCGCTCGAGTACACCACCAGGGCCGCCTTCGAGAACCTCAATACCCGCGAGGAGTTCGAGGAGGCGGCGGAGCGGATCAGCGACCGGGATCGGAAGCGCTGACCTCCCCCATCCGGTGCCCTTCGTCGCTACTCCCCGAGCGCACGAGCGACCGCGACCGCCCCGGCGTCGGGGTCGATGTCGGCCCCCTCGTCGACGAGGATCGAGCCGAACGCGGAGACGAAGTGGGTGACGTTCTCCGGCCGGGCGGAGTTACCCATACAGCCCACGCGGAAGATCTCGCCGGAGAGCGCGCCGAGCCCGCCGACGATCTCGATGCCGTGTTCGTCCATCAGCCGGTCGATCACGTGACCGTCGTCGACGCCGTCGGGGACTTGCACGGGGTTGAGCGTCGGCAGCCAGTGATCGTCGTCGACGTACAGCGGCAGCCCCATCGCCTCGACGCCCGCCTTGAGGGCGCCGGCGACGCGCCGGTGTCGGGCCCAGCGTTCCTCCAGCCCTTCCTCCTCGACCATCCGGAGCGCCTCCCGGAGCGCGTACGTCGTCGAGGCCGGCCCGGTGTGGTGGTAGTTCCGTTCGGGGCCCCAGTACTCCCACACGCCCTCCAGGTCGAGGTACCACGACCGGACCGGCGACTCCCGGGAGTGGACCTTCTCGACGGCGCGGTCGGCGAACGTGATCGGGCTCGCCCCCGCGGGCGCCGAGAGGCACTTCTGGGAGCCCGAGTACGCCACGTCGACGTCCCACTCGTCGGTGAGGAATTCGACGCCGCCGAGCGAGGCGACAGTGTCCGCCACGACGTACGCGTCGTGCTCGTGGGCGATCCGGGTGAGTTCGGGGATTCGGGTCTGTCGCGCCCCGGTGCTGGTTTCCCCGTGGACGAACCCGAACACGGTCGGCTGGTGGGCGTCGAAGGCGTCGGCGACGTCGTCGGGATCGAGCGGCTCGCCCCACGGCGCGTCGACCGTGACGACCTCGCCCCCGGCGCGCTCGGCGATCTGACCCATGCGCTCGCCGAAGTAGCCGTTCGACGGCACCAGGACGGTCTCGCCGGGTTCGACGAGGTTCGCGAACGCGGTCTCCATGGCGGCCGAGCCGGTCCCGCTGACGGCGAAGGTGTACTCGTTGTCCGTCCGGAACAGTTCCCGCAGCAGCGACTGGACGTCGTCCATCACCTCGACGTAGTAGTCGTCGAGGTAGCCCACGAACGGCGTCGCCATCGCCCTGAGCACCCGCGGGTGGGCGTCGCTGGGCCCGGGACCCAGAAGCGTTCGGTCCGGCGGTACGAGTTCGTCGATCTCGGAGTTCCGTGCCATGGGTGAGGCTACAGCGGAGGGGCAGGTAAAACTACAGGGCATCGGCCAAGTCGACGCCGACGCCCGGCCGATCCGGGAGCCGGATCCGCCCGTCGACGACGGGGGCGGGATCCGGGGCCAGGTCAGCGGAGAGCAGCGAGCCGGTGGCGAGCCCGCAGGCGATCACGTCCGGGATCGTCGCGGCCACGTGGACGGCCGCGGTGCGGGCGACGACGGCGTCGATGGTCGTCGTGACCGCCGGCTCGACGCCGGCCTCGCGGGCCGCCGCCGCGGCCGCCGCCGCCCGGTCCGGTCCCCCGAGCGCCATCGGCTTCAGCACGACGACGTCCGCGGCCTCCGCCTCCAGTACCGCCCGGAGCCGGTCCGTCGGCGAGGCACCGAGTTCCCCGGCGGCGAGCGACTCGTCGAGCGCGACGCCCACGTCCCGGCCCCGGAGTCGGGCGTGCGCCTCGAGGTTTCCCGGCGGGAGCGGCTGTTCGAGGTAGGAGACGCCGACGTCGGCCAGTTCAGGGAGCGCGCGCTCGGCGACCGCCGGCTCCCACGCCCCGTTCGCGTCCGCCCGGAGCGTAACCTCCTCGCCGACGGCCTCCCGGACGGCGCGCAGTCGAGCGAGGTCCGCCTCCAGCGGCCGACTCCCGACCTTTACCTTGAGGCAGTCGAAGCCGTCTTCGACCGCATCGCGGCTCCTGCGGGCGGTTTCCTCGGGCGACGCGTCGCCGACCGTGGCGTTGACCGGAACCGAATCGGCTGCGCCCGCGCCGACGCCGTGCCGGTTCGAGAGGTGGTCGACGAGGGGGAGGCCGGCGACCCGGGCGTCCCGGTCCAGACGCGCGAGCGCGACGCCGTGGCGGGCGGCCGGCGACGCCGGAAGCCCGGGGGACTCAAGTCGATCGACCGCGGTCGCGAACCCACGCAGTTCCGCCCGGCAGCGGTCGTACGGTTCGGTCCAGCCCGCGAGCGGCGTCGCCTCGCCGACGCCCCGGACGTCGTCGCCGAGCGCGATCAGGAATCCCCGGCGACGGGAAACCGTCCCCCTGGCGGTCGAAAGCGGCGTCGAGAGGCGCACGGAGAACGGTTGCAGGCGCACGGGGGTCACCCGAGCGCGAGCCCGATCGCGAACAGGATCGCGAACGCGGCGAGCAGTTTCCCGGTCGACTCGAGCGCGGGGTTGAGCACGTCGCCGGCGGTCTCGGTCGCGACGGTCCGGGCTACCCGGACCGCGAGCGGGAGCGTGAGGAGGGGGGCGAGGACGGCCGGCGACCAGCCCCGGAGCAGGAACCACGCCGGGACGAGATACGCCAGCGCCAGCAGGGAGACGAACTGGACCCGGGAGAAGCGGTAACCGAACCTGACTGCGAGCGTGCGCTTTCCCGTTTCGACGTCCTCCTCCCTGTCGCGGACGTTGTTCACCACGAGGATGTCCGTCGAGATCGCGGCCACCGGGAGGCTGGCAACTATCGCGGACGTCGTCACCGTATCCGGCGGGATCCAGAGCGGGAACGGATCGGCGAGGAGGGCCGCCGCCTGGACGTAGTAGGTGCCGGTCACGGCGACGACGCCGAAGAAGACGAACACGAACAGGTCGCCGAGGCCGTGGTAGCCGAGCGGGTACGGACCGCCGGTGTAGGCGACGCCGGCGGCGATAGAGACGAGCCCCACCACGAGGATCGGGAGGCCGCCGACGTACACCAGGTAGGTGCCGGTGAGCGCCGCGGCGCCGAACGTGAGCCACATCGCGCGCTTCACCGCGGGGGGTTCGATGAGTCCGCCGGCGGTGACCCGGGTGAACCCCTCGCGTCGCTCCGTGTCAGCCCCCCTGACTGCGTCGTAGTAGTCGTTGGCGAAGTTGGTCCCGATCTGGATGAGCGAGGCCCCCACGAGCGCGGCGAGCGCCGGCAGGGCGGAGAACACGCCCGTGTGCAGCGCGAGTCCCACGCCGACGGCCACGGGCGCGAGCGCCGCCGGCAAGGTCTGTGGCCGCGCGGCGATGAGCCAGGCTTTCCGCCGGGAGACGTCCTGCGTAGCCATCACCCGCGTTTCGGGCGTGGCGTTCCTCAAGCTTGTCATCCAGTTCGCGACGGCGCCCACCCGATCGGTCCGGCCGCTCCGGGGGAAGGCGGCCGGTCACTCCGTAAATCTCCGGGCACGTGAGAACGCTCCACCCGTTTTATGGGACAGGTTATCTAACACGGAAGTATGTCCACAATTGACGGCGTCGACGCCGACGAACTCCGGGAGTGGCTCGAACACGTCAGCCGGAAGGAGTCGGCGCAGTTCCTCATGGTGGCGATCGCGCACCTGGAGGGGCGCGACGTCGACGACCTGGCCGACCGCTACGGCCTCGACGGCGACGAGATCGCCGACTGGCTCGAGACGGCCGGCGAGGAGTCGCTGGCGGCCGCGGTCGCCCGTACCGAGGGGGTCGACGTGGACCAGATCGCCGACTGGTACGGGCTCTCGAGGGACACCATACTCGACTGGTTCCGGAACCTCGACGCGGAGCCGATCCCCGAGGCGGCCGCCGTCATCGCCCGGTACAGCCAGCGCGGCTCGCCCCCGGTCGTCCGGCAGTCCTCCGCGCGGGTGGTCTACCTCGACTACGAGGCGATCGAGGAACGCGGCTGGTCGGTCGAGGACGAGGACCTGTTCGAGAAGGCGTCGGCGGCGAACCTCGATCCCGACCAGTACGGCCGGGTGCTGGTCGAGCCGGACGAGACGATACTCGAGGCGGCCGAGAACCGGGGACTCTCGTGGCCGTACGCCTGCCGGGGCGGCGCGTGTGCCAACTGCGCCGTCCTCGTGAAGGAGGGGGACGTCGCGATGCCCGGCAACCACGTACTCACCGACGATCAGGTGGACGTGATGAACGCCCGCCTCACCTGCGTGGGGGTGCCGGTGACGGACACGGTCAAGCTGGTGACGAACGTCCAGCAGCTCGACCAGTTCGAGGACCTCCGCCTGCCGTCGCCGCTCTCGGAGGGCGGGACGCCCCCGTCGGCGTAGACGCGAGTCGGGGAGAGCCGTGGGGTCGCGTCGAGACGATCAGCCGTCGATCAGCGGCGTCTCGGAGCGGTAGACGATCCGCATCGGCAACCCCCGGGCGTCGGTCGGCGGATCCGGGGGCAGCGACCGGAGCGGCAGCCGCGAGGGGCGGGCCGCGTACGCCAGCACGACGGCGTCGACGACGGCCTCGACGCGCACGTCGTGGCCCGCCGTCGCCTCCGCGGCGTGCTGGACGGTCGGCGCGCCCTCGCGGTCGAACGCCGCCAGCCGCCGCATCCGCTCGGCGTAGCCCCCTGCCGTGCGTCGGTCGTACTGGAGCGGCTCGTCCCCGATCGCCCGGAAGCAGACGGCAGGGTGCGCCTCGTGGATCCTCTCCCTCGCCTCTGGGATCTCGCTCACGAGTTCGTCGACGGCGGCGATGGCGGGGGATCGCTCGAACGACTCCTCCGGGAGGCGCTCGCCGGTCTTTCGCTCGTGGACCTTCGCCGCGGTCGAGTAGCGCCGCTTCCTGGTCGCCTCCCTGACGGGCGGGGGGAGGTGCCGCGTCCGCTCGCGGGTTCGGCCGGCCGCGTCGCCGTCCGTGGCGTCCCCGTCGCGTACCGCGACGCGACGCGCGAGGACGTCACACTCCCGGTCCGGCTCCCCCTCGTCGACGAGGCCGATCGGCACGTCGATCAGGATCCGTTCCGCCTCCTCGTAACGGAGCCACAGGTCGCCGATCTCGGGGAACACCGCAGCGTGATCGAACTCGCGGCCGTCGAACGCGACTGCCGTCCACGCGGCGTCCCCCCGGACGGCCCCCACCGACAGCGACGGGTCAGTCATCGTTCGGTTCTCCAACCCCGCGGACAAAAGCGGTGCGGTCGTCGACTACTGGGGGGCCGCGTACTTCCGCGCGTAGCCGGCCACCATCGGGACCTCGTACTCGGCGCCCTGGTACGCCTTGTACATGAGGAACAGCCAGGCGACGAACGCGACCGGGGCGAGCAACAGGCTCAGGAAGCCGAGCACGGCGCCGGCGATCCAGCCGACGACGGGGATCGCGGCCAGCACCGACAGGACCACCGTCAGTCCCATGCTGAAGACGAACAGCCCCCCGAACACGATCGTACTCTGTGCGCCGTGAAACCGGACGAATTCGTCGTCGTCCTCGAGGAGGTAAAACAGAATCCCCGTCAGCGGTCCCAGCAGGTAGCTCAGAGCGCCGGCGACGTTCGAGTCGAGTCCGGTCCCGGACGTCTCCGCGTTCACGCCGGTATCGGGAGCCTCCTCCGCGCCGGTTCCCCCCACCACCTCTGCGCCGGTGCTGTCTCCCATCCCGTCCCCGTCGTCCTGCGACGCCGAACTATCTCTTTCTGTGGACATCGTATCGTTCCTCTGGCGGCAAGACTGCATCCAGGGACAAAGGTATGCATCGCCTACCGGGTCGAACAGCCGGTGCGCACGGAATCAGGACCCGAGTGAACAGTTCTCGCGGAACTCTTATGCCCTCGCTTCCCCTTTCCACAAAGGCAATGGCAACAGGCACGGTTGATTTCTTCAACGACACTGGCGGCTACGGTTTCATCTCGACTGAGGACGCGGACGACGACGTATTCTTCCACATGGAAGACGTCGGCGGCCCGGATCTCGAGGAGGGGCAGGAAGTCGAATTCGACATCGAGCAGGCCCAGAAGGGCCCGCGCGCGAAGAACCTGCAGCGGCTGTAACTCGGTTTTCCCGACGTTCAGACCGGAACCCGGTATCGGCACTCGAATCGAACGCGGTCCGTGGTTTCTGCGGACCGGACTCGCCCGCCTATCCGCAGGTCCGCCCACCTATCGCCGGGGGCCGCTAGCGTACGCGGATCGAACTCCCGAAGTACTTGGTGATCGCCTCGGACACGGAGGTGGCGTTGAACGTCCCGAGGTTGCGCTCGATCTCCTCGGAGAGCGCCCGCCGGTACTCCTCGTCGCACTCGAACTCCAGGAAATCGATTGACTCGATCGGGACGCCGAGCCAGCCGCCCGCGAGCTCCCGGGCGTACGACCGGTCGTTCACCTCGCCGCGCCACAGCGCGTTCCGGAAGAACAGCCAGCCGTCGTCGCCGGGCGTCGCCGCCGTGAGACGCACGACCGCCTCGAACTGCTCCGGTTCGGTGCGGACGCGCTGTGCGTCGAGTCGAAACCGCACGCGGAAGACGTACTCTGCCTGCATGTAAGCTCTGCGACTCTAGGAAATTTATAACCTCCGCCGAGCTGAGTCGGTCGCCGCCCGGTCGCCACTCGGTCGGGCCGGAACTACCGTTCTCCCTCCCGATGGCCACTGTCTCGGTTCGTTTATGTGACCGCCGGACTACCCTCGGGTATGAGCGAGGGCGAGGCCGCGCCGGGGCGAGAGATCTGGATCGAGAAGTACCGGCCGCAGACGCTGTCGGAGATTCACGGGCAGGAAGACATCGTCGAGCGTCTCGAGAGCTACATCGAACAGGACGACATTCCCCACCTCCTCCTTGCGGGGCCGGCAGGCGTCGGGAAGACGAGCGTGTCGACCGCCATCGCCAGGGAGATCTACGGCGACGACTGGCGGGGGAACTTCCTCGAACTCAACGCCTCCGACGAGCGCGGAATCGACGTGGTCCGGGATCGGATCAAGAACTTCGCGCGCTCGTCGTTCGGCGGGTACGACCACCGCCTGATCTTCCTCGACGAGGCGGACTCGCTGTGCGTGCCGCCAGGTACTGAAGTGGTAACCGGCTATCCGTCGAGCCCAGAGATAAAGCCGATAGAAGCGGTAAGCGCCGACAGCGAGCCGATCCCGTCCGTCGATTTCGAGACGAACGAGATACAGTCTGACAAAGGAAAGCTGGTACATTCCGGAACCGCGGACTTCTTCGAACTTGAACTGGAGGATGGACGGACGATACTCGCGAGTTTGTCACATCCGTTCTTCGTAGTCGATGAGGACGGGAGATTGGTCGAAAAGGAGCTACGTGAGTTGGTCCCGGATGACGAGATCGCGGATTTCAAAGACGCCATCGGGGTGTCGCGGTGTGAAATCTGTGGCAGTTGGACTGCCGGCCGGTTCTGCTCCCTCGACTGCAAGAACGAGGGTCACAGCCGCGAAATGAGTGGCGAGCGAGAAGAATTCGATCCAGCACTCGTCGCCGATGGTGGTCCACAGGCAGTTCAAACAGTAGGTATCAGCCGGATCGAATACAGCCACCGTGGAAAAGCCTACAACATTAGCATGGAGGGGACACCGAACTTCATGCTGGCTAACGGGATTTTGACTCACAACACCTCAGACGCTCAGGCAGCGCTTCGCCGAACGATGGAGCAGTTCTCGGACAACACCCGCTTCATCCTCTCGTGTAACTACTCCTCGAAGATCATCGACCCGATCC
>JAZKTH010000190.1:0-3839 GCA_036625675.1 Haloferacaceae archaeon | reverse complement strand
AAGTTGTTACGCAGGAAGCCGCCACGGACGATGCTGGGAGCAACGCCGTCCCGCTTCGGCCGGGTATCGACCTGGCAGTTCGCGAGTAGTCAGCGTCGGTGGTTCGCCGGGCGACAAGCTCCACCCCTTGCGGCGGCGAGGAGGCCGCGTTCCGGCCAACGAACTAAGTGCGATGATCCCCAACGTGCTCAGGTTCGAGGCGATGACCGCCCGGAAGGTGAATCCTTATCTGAGTCCCGGGTCCATCAGAATCCATGAGCGAACTCCCTGACGAATTCAACTGCACGATCACCAACTGGGAGTACATCTACGGGCTCTGTCGGGAGGTCAGCACCGAGGTCAAGACTGACTCATTTGAGCCCGATGTCGTCGTTGCGCTGGCCCGCGGCGGCTGGTTCGCGGGGCGCTGTCTGTGTGACTTTCTCGGGCTGGACGACCTCACGAGCCTGAAGATGGAACACTACGTCGGCACCGCGGCCAAGGCGGCGGAGCCGCAGGTCAGGTATCCGATGCCGGAGGGGAGCGTCGAGGGGAAGGACGTCCTCATCATCGACGACATCGCCGACACCGGCGGCTCGATAAAACGCGCCCACGAGTACGTCCACGAGCGGAACCCGGGGGAGGTCAGGACCGCCACGCTGCAACTGCTGCAAACGAGCGAGTTCGAGCCCCACTTCGTGGGCGAGCGGCTCGAGGAGTGGGCGTGGATCGTCTACCCCTGGAACTTCATCGAGGACATGGTCGATTTGATCTCCGGGGTGATGGCGAAGGCCGACGAGGAGACGTTCGACAGGGAGGCGATCCGCCACCACCTCGCGGCGTATCACGAGATCGACCGGATCGAGATGGAGATCGCCCAGCCGAACCGGCTCGGCGAAGTGCTCGAGGAGATGGAACGCCGCGACGTGATCGAGCGGATCGAGGGCGGCCCGGAGGAGGACCGGGCGGAACCCGTCTGGCGGCTGGTGGAGTGAGATGCACGTCGGCGTCGTCGTGAACCCCATCGCGGGGATGGGAGGTCGCGTCGGGCTGAAAGGCACCGACGACAAACTCGAGGAGGCCCGCGAGCGGGGGGCCGAGCCCCGGGCGCCGGAGCGGGCCAGACGGGCGCTCGATCGGCTCGCGGCGGTGGCTCCGGGGACCCGGGTGTCGACGGTCGCGGACCCCATGGGCGAGTCCCTCGTGCGCGAGGCGGGGCTCGAACCGGAGGTGGTCGCGGAGCCGTCCAGGCCGTTCGCGGAGTCGCCGTCGACGGACGACGCCTACGCCCGGGCCGAAACCGACGCCGCGGACACCCGCCGCGCCGTGGAGGCGTTCCGCGAGGCCGGGGTGGACCTGGTGCTTTTCGTGGGCGGGGACGGCACGGCCGCCGACGTCGCGGAGGCGCTCGAGGGGTCCCAAATCCCGATGCTCGGCGTGCCCGCCGGCGTGAAGGTGTACTCGTCGGTGTTCGCGGTCTCGCCCGAGGACGCCGCCGCCGTGGCGACCTCCTTCGAACGGACCGAACGGCGGGAAGTGATGGACATCGACGAGGACGAGTACCGGGAGGGGGAGGTGAACCCGGAGCTGCGCGCGATCGCCCACGTTCCCGTCGCCGAGAACCTCCAGTCGTCGAAACAGCTCGGCGGCGGTACCGTCGAGTCGCTGGCGGAGGGGTTCGCCCGCGACGTCGAGGAGGGCGTCACCTACGTGCTCGGACCGGGGTCGACGCTGGGCGCGATCAAGGCCGAACTCGGGTTCGACGGCTCGCCGCTCGGCGTCGACGTCTGGCGCGACGGGGAGGTGCTGGTCCGGGACGGAAGCGAGGAGGAGATCCTCGCCGCCCTCGGGGACCGTAACGTCGTCGTCGTCACGCCCATCGGGGGCCAGGGGTTCGTCCTCGGACGGGGCAACCCGCAGCTGTCGCCGGCGGTGATCCGGGAGTGTGAACTCCGGGTCGTCGCCTCCAGGACCAAGCTGGACGACCTTCGCGTCCTCCGGGTCGACACCGACGACCCCGACCTCGACGAAACGCTGCGCGGGTGGATCCGGGTCCGCGTCGGCGCCTACGAGACGCGCATGATGAATGTCGTGTGAACTCCGGGCCGTGTGACCGCCGCGGCCGGAGAGTCCGGTGCCTCGGACCTTTTACGTGATCCATCGGGATTAATGAACACACAGACAAGATTAAGGACGTATGTAGCCTATCCGGTGACATGGAGACGCGAAAGGTACAGCGGTTGGGTCCCTCGACGCTGGCGATGACGCTGCCGGCGGAGTGGACCAAGGAACACGACGTCGACAAAGGCGACGAGGTGTCGATCCGGATCGGCGGCAAGGGAACGCTCACGGTGCTGCCGCAGTCGGCGAACGCGGAGGAGTCGGAGGCGACGATCCATGCCGACGCCCTCGACGCGGACGCCCTGGAGCGGGCGATCGTCGCCCAGTACGTGCTGGGCCGGCGGGTGATCCACGTGCGACAGTCGGAGGGAGCGCTCGACAGCGACCACATCAACGCGGTGTACAAGGCGGAAACGCAGCTGATGGGGCTGGGCGTGATCGAGGAGACGCCGGAGAACATCGCGATCAGGTGTTCCGTCGACCCGGAGGACTTCACGCTCGACAACCTGCTCGAGCGGCTCGAGAACACGGGGTCGACGATGCGCGGGGAGGCGGTGAAGGCGCTGGCCCACGGCAACCCGGACCTCGCCCAGCGGGCACTCAACCGCGAGCGGCAGGCGAACAAGATCTTCGTGCTGCTGTTGCGGCTCATCTTCACCGCCCACCGGAACCCGAACCTCTGTCGGGCGGTCGGCCTGGAGTCGGGGTTCCCGCTGATCGGCTACCGGTCGGTGGCGAAGAACCTGGAACTCACCGCGGACAACGCCGAGGACATCGCGGACATCGTGCTGGCGCTGGAGGGTCACACGCTCGACATCGACGGCGGCACGATGCGGCAGATCCGCGAGTTCACCGACGCGGTCGACGAACTCACGAGCCTCGCCGTGCGGTCGGTCGTCGAGCGGGACTACGACCTCACGATCGAGTGCCGGGAGCGGTTCCGCGGGCTGGCCGACCGGGAACAGGAGATCCTCGACGACCTCCCGGAGCTGTCGAATCAGGAGCTGCTCCACGTTCGGGAGGTGCTCGTCAGCCTCCAGCAGACCGCCCAGTACGCCATGCGAAACGCCGAGATCGCGGCGAACCTGGCGCTCGACGAGGAGTCAGAGCACGTCGACATCGAGTAGTACGCAAACGAGAGAAACGGTCAGCGTCACTCCTCGAAGCCGGGCGGGAGAAACGGACACAGCGGATCCGTCGCGAACGGATTTCCCGTCGTCGCGTACGCGCGGGCCCGGCTGCCGCCACAGATGTCCCGGTACGGGCAGGCGCCACACCGCCCCTCGAGGTTGCTCCGGTCCCTGAGATCGCGGAAAAGCGACGCGTCGCGGTAGATCTCCACGATCGAGGTGTCCCGCACGTTGCCGGCGGACTTCGGGAGGAATTCGGACGGCTGGACCTCCCCGTGGTGGTCGACGTGAACGATGCCGTCCCCCGCGTAGGTCCCGAACTGGTCGCGAACGCCGGTGACGACCTCGCCGCGCTGGATCGCGACGCGGCGATACTGCGGCGACTCGATCGTCCGCACGTCGAACGGCGACGCGTTCGACGCCTCGTGGAGCCAGCGCATGATCGCGTCGGCCGTCGAGGGGGCGACGCTCTCGAGGGAGTCGCACCCGTCGACGGGGACGACGAAAAACAGGTTCCACAGCACGATGCCGAGCTCCTCGAGGCGATCGCGGAGGTCCGGGAGCTCCTCGAACGTCTCCTCGCTCACGACGGTGTTCACCCCCGTCGCG
>JAZKTH010000189.1:0-3875 GCA_036625675.1 Haloferacaceae archaeon | reverse complement strand
CCCGACGAAGCCGAATTCATCGAGGGAGACATCCGTGATCGGAAGACCCTCGAACAGGCCTTCGAGGGCGTCGATATCGTGTTCCACCAGGCCGCTCTCGTGAGCGTCAACGAGAGCGTCGAGAAGCCGGTCGAGAGCCACGAAACGAACCTCGATGCGGGCCTCACCATTCTCGAGCTCGCCCGAGAGCGCGACGCCCGGGTAGTACTCGCCTCGCGCACCGCGATCTACGGCGAACCAGACGCCCTGCCCGTCTCGGAAGCAGATCCCAAGACGCCCTCGTCGCCGTACGGCCTCGACAAGCTCGCGCTCGACCACTACGCTCGGCTGTATCACAACCTCTACGGACTCGAAACGGTCCCACTCCGGTACTTCAACGTGTACGGCCCCCGCCAGGGCTCGGGGCCCTACGGCGGCGTTATCAGTATCTTCGTCGATCAGGCGCTCACAGGGGAACCGATCACCATCCACGGAGAGGGAACCCAGACTCGGGACTTCGTCCACGTCTCCGACGTCGTCAAGGCGAATCTCCGCGCGGCGACGACCGACGCCGTCGGACGCGCGTTCAACGTCGGCACCGGCACCGAGACGTCGGTACTCGAACTCGCCGAGGCGATCCGAGACGCCGCGGATTCGGAATCCGACCTCGTTCACGAATCGGCCCGTCCAGGGGACGTCTCCGAAAGCCGGGCGGACATCGGTCGAATTCGAGAGGAATTGGATTTCGAACCGGAGGTATCTCTCGAAGAGGGGTTGCGAGAGCTTGTCGAGTTCCGACGTGGATGACGAGAGAGGGAGAACTCCACCACTTGGGCGGGACTGAAAGGGGCGACCGGCTACGCGAACCCCGACGACGCAAGCACCGCAGGCCGACAGGCCGAGGAGCACAGCGAGTTCGAGGCCGAACGAAGTGAGGTCTCGAACCGAGCGGCGACTGAAAGGAGTCGCGAAGGTCGCGGGAGCGTAGCCGGTCGGGGCTTTCTCCGTCTCCGTAGTCGACGCGGAGACCGGAAGTGAAAGCCCAAGAGCGGATAGCACAGACGACGACCGCGAGACGCCCCTCGAAAACTTCCTCTAGCCCAGACTGACCTCGAATCGGACTTCGAGGCCGAGGCCGACCAGTGGCGCCACCGCTGGTTCGTCAAACCCGGTCTGACCGGCCTCGCCCAGATCAACGACGCCACCAGCCAGGAGCCCCGCGAGAAGATCCAGTACGACATCCGGTACATCCGCACGCAGTCGTTCGCCGGCGATCTGAAGATCGTCTTCCGGCAGTTCTGGCAGGTGGGGATCGACGTGTACGAACTGCTGGTCGGTCGTAACGAGTGACGGAAACCGTCGTGACGTCCCGACGTTCCGATCGACCAAGAGCGTCGCCTTCCGGATGACAAGCGTTAAATTCCAGTCGGAAGTGGCCTGGAGTGAGCGGACGACACGGGAGACGACGATCCCTCCCTGAAGGGGTATGAGCCTCCTGCCGGTGTCCGGTAGGTTTCTGCCGGGTTAATACTCCGCGAAGCGACGCCCGTCGATCGCACGGACCGCCCGACTGCAATCGCCGCGTTTCCGGTGCCGAAGCCAGGAGTACGCGGTGGGATCCGAAATCTGGATCCCGGGCGTGAACGCTAGCGCGGACCTCGAACGTATCAAGACGACAATACGACCGGATTCAGCTCCGCCTGCTCCACCACGTCCCCCAGCGTCACCACGTCGGCCGCACACCCGTCGGGCATCGCGTTCCGGGTGTCGAAGACGAACGCCGCCTCGTCGCCCACGTACTCCAGATCGAACGCGTCGTGGTCGACCAGCAGCACCACCGCGTCGGCGCCCGCCAGATCCGCCTCCGCGGGCGAGCGCAACAGCCGCCGGGCGGTCCCCTCCTCGTCGACGTGGGGGTCCACGACCGTCACCGTCGCCCACTCGTCGATCCCGTCGGCCACCCGCAGCGCCGGCGAGTTCCGGGTGTCGCCCACGTTCGGCTTATAAGCGGCCCCCAGCGCGACCACCGACGCGCCGTCGGGGGTCACGCCCCGCGCCTGCAACATCGTTCGCAGCCGGTCGACCACCAGCGCCGGCATGCGCTCGTTGAGCCGGTGGGCGTCGCGCACGAACGACAGCTCGCCGCCGAACTCCTCGGCCCGCCAGGCCAGGAACTGCGGGTCGACCGGGATGCAGTGCCCGCCGACGCCCGGGCCCGGATAAAAGGGCTGGAATCCGAACGGCTTGGTCCCCGCCGCCTCGATCGCCTCCCAGACGTCGCCGTCGAGCCCCTCCGCCAGCGTCACCAGCTCGTTCACCAGGGCGATGTTGACCATCCGATAGGTGTTCTCCAGCGTCTTCGCCAGCTCGGCGGTCTCGGTCGACTCCACGGGATACGTTTCGGTCACGACGGCGTCGAACAGCGCCTGCGCCGCCGTTCGGGCCGACGCCGCGTCGGCACCCACCACCAGCGGGATCTCCTCGAACGGGACGTCCCCGCCGGGGTTCAACCGTTCGGGCACCATCGCCAGCCGGATCGCCCCGTCGGCCCCCTCGACGATCGGGGCCACGATCTCCCGCGTCGCGCCGGGGTAGACGGTGCTCGAGACGACCACGAGCGTCTCGCGCCCGCCGGCCTGCTCGGCCACGGTCTCGGCGGCGGCCTCGACGGCGTCCATCCGGGGCTCGCCGGTCTCGTCGTTCATCCCGGTGGGAACCGCGATCACGTACGCGTCGCAGCCGGCGACGATGGTGGGATCCGCCCCGGGCGCGAAGCCGGACTCCAGGCCTGCCGTCAACTCCGCATCGCTCACGTCGTCGACGTAGCTGTCGCCGTTTAGCAGGCGCTCGACGCGACCGAGGTCGATGTCGAAGCCCGCGACCTCGAATCCCGCGGCAGTGAACTTCAGCGCCAGCGGCAGCCCGACGTAGCCGAGGCCGATGACGCCGACGGTCGCCTCCCGGTCGACGAGACGCTGCTGGAGGTCGCCGGCGTCAGCGTCCGTCCCCTCCGCCGCGTCGAAGGTCATCGTACCGCCTCCGCGTCGAGATCTCCGCCGACGGGGACGTCAGCGCGCTCGGCGATGACGTCCCGGAGGATCCGATCGAGATCCGCCTCGGGCACCCACCCGAGTGTCGACTGTAGTTTCGAGACATCCGGTTCGCGGTGGTCGGGTTCTTCGAAGTCCTCGCCGTACGCCGCCTCGAAGGGCACGTGGGTGATCTCGGAGTCGCTGCCGGTCAACGCCACCACGCGCGCGGCGAGATCGTTGATGCTGGTCGGTTCGGGGGCGCCGACGTTGAACACCTCCCCGTATGCGGCGGGCGTCTCGAGCAGTTCGTGGGTCGCCTCGACCGCGTCGGCGACGTGGGTGAAACACCGGGTCTGGGTGCCGTCGCCGTACACCGACAGCGGTTCTCCGGCGAGCGCTTGCTCGACGAAGGTGGGGATCACCATGCCGTACTCGCCGGTCTGTCGCGGGCCGACGATGTTGAAGTACCGCCCGACCACGACCGGGAGGTCGTGTTCCTCGTGGTAGCTCAACGCGAGGAACTCGTCGGTCGCCTTGGCCGCGGCGTACCCCCATCGCGGGATCCCCGTGGGCCCGAGCACGCGGTCGTCCGACTCCGAGAACGGGAGATCCTCGCTTTTCCCGTAGATCTCCGAAGAGGAGGCGAGAAAGACCGGCGTCCCGTCCTCCCGGGCGGCCTCCAGGACGTTTTCGGTGCCGTGGAGGTTCACCTGCAGCGACTGGAGCGGGTTGTCGACGACCTTCTGGACCCCCACCGCGGCCGCGAGGTGGTACACGGCGTCGGCCTGGGTGACTGCCGCGCGGACGGCGTCGGCGTCCCGGAGGTCGGCGTCCCGCACCGTGAGCCGATCCGAGTCGACGTGT
>JAZKTH010000188.1:0-3875 GCA_036625675.1 Haloferacaceae archaeon | reverse complement strand
GTATGGCTGCCATCGAGTTGTCCGGCGTGAGAAAGGTGTTCGGCGACGTCACGGCGGTTCGCGACCTCGATCTCACCGTGGAGGAGGGGGAGGTGTACGGCTTTCTCGGGCCGAACGGCGCCGGGAAGTCGACGACGATCAACGTCCTCCTGGACTTCGTCCGGCCGACGGCCGGGACGGTCCGGGTGCTCGGACGCGACGCCCACCGCGAGAGCCTCGAGGTCCGCCAGCGGACCGGCGTGCTCCCGGAGGGGTTCGGCGTGTACGACCGGCTCTCCGGCCGCAAGCACGTCGAGTTCGCGATCGACTCCAAGGACGCCGACGACGACCCCGCGGAGCTCCTGGCCCGGGTCGGCCTGGCCGATGAGGGCGGCCGGAAAGCGGGCGGGTACTCGAAGGGGATGCGCCAGCGGCTCGCGCTCGCGATGGCGCTCGTGGGGGATCCCGAGTTGCTGATCCTCGACGAGCCCTCCTCGGGGCTGGACCCCA
Organism: Haloferacaceae archaeon; assembly: GCA_036625675.1. Lineage (GTDB taxonomy): Archaea > Halobacteriota > Halobacteria > Halobacteriales > Haloferacaceae > Halalkaliarchaeum. Next base: position 3,386 of record JAZKTH010000188.1, on the reverse strand, counting down.
CCGGCGCGAAGGACATGCGCGAGATCGTGCGCGAGGAGGTCGACCGCGGCGCGACCGTCTTCTTCTCCTCGCACGTGCTCGGCCAGGTCGAGGCGGTCTGCGACCGCGTCGGCATCCTACGGGACGGTCGGCTCGTTGCCGAGGACAGCGTTGAGGGACTCCGCGAGGCGGTCGGCGACGAGGAGACGCTGCTCGTCACCGTCGGCGGCGCCAGCGCCGCGCGCGACGGGGACCTTTCGGCCGCGATCGGGGCGATCCGGGAACTCGCGGGGGTTTCGGCAGTGGATCGGGACGACGACGCGCTCACCGTCTCGTGTGAGGGCGACGCCAAGACCGCGGTGCTGACGACGCTCGAGGAGCGCGGGATCGAGGTCGACGACTTCACCACCCGGGAGTCGTCGCTGGAGGACCTCTTCTTGGCGTACACGGAGGGTGACGCCGGAGACGCCGGTAGGGCCGGAGACGCCGGTAGGGCCGGAGACGCCGAGGAGTCGAGGGCCGAACCGTCCACCGGTGCGGCGGGAGACAGGGGGGGATCGCCGTGAGCCTGCTCGCGGTCGCCCGGAAGGACTTCGAGGACGCGATCAGGTCGCGGTGGCTCCTCGGGCTCACGCTGCTTTTCGTCCTGCTCTTCGCCGGCACGTCCTACATCTTCCGTCCGGCGCCGGGCGAGACGCTGGAGGCGAACACGATCCTCAGCCTGTTCGGCCAGCTGTTCGTCGGCACGCTGGTCCCCCTCCTCGGGCTGGTGGTCGGGTACAACGCCGTGAGCGGCGAGCGGGAGAGCGGCTCGCTGAAGCTGTTGCTCTCGCTGCCGCACAGCCGTCTCGAGGTCGTGTTCGGCAAGGTGATCGGACGGGCGGCCGCCCTCGGTGCGGGGATCCTCGTCGGGTTCGTGCTCCCCGCGGTCGTGCTCGCGATCGGCCCGCTGGAGTTCGATCCGGCCGCGTACGTCGGCTACACGCTGCTGGTCGTCGTCTTCGCGGCGATCTTCGTCAGCATCGGCGTCGGCTTCTCGGCCGCCGCCACGACCCAGCGACGGGCGCTGGCGGGCGCGATCGGGCTGTACTTTTTGTTCGTCCCGCTGTGGAACGCCGCGACCGGCGGGTTCCTGCTGCTTTTCGCACAGTTCCCCGACTGGTTCCCCCTCGAACGGGCCGGGGAGGCCGCGGAACTGGCGAACCCGAGCACCGCGTTCCAGCTCGTGACCGACGGCTTCCTCGCCGGCTCGCTTTTCGCCGGCGAGACGGCGAGCCTCCAGGTGTCCGCGGCCGCGATGCTCGTGGTGTGGCTGCTGACGCCGCCGCTTTTGGGGGCGCTGAAGTTCGAGCGCGAGGACCTCTGATCCGAGGGGGCGTCCCGGGCACGGGCGCCGCGCTGCGGGCGCCACGGCTGCGGGCGCCGGGAGGGCGTATCGCGGCCCCCGGCGATCCGACACGCGTTTAGGAGGTGCGCGCGAATCCACCGCGTATGAGTCTGGAGGCCGTACTGTCGTCGATCGAGGAGCGCGTCACGCCCGACGAGGCCGAGCGCGAGCGGTTCGATCGGGTCGCCGACGAGCTTCGGGCGCGGACGCGGGCTGCGCTTTCGGAACTCGACGTCGACGGCGACGTGGTCCTCGTTGGCTCGACCGCCCGGGGGACGTGGCTCTCCGGCGACCGGGACATCGACATGTTCGTCCGGTTCCCGCCGGAGCTCGACCGGGAGGAGCTCGTCCAGTACGGGCTGACGGTCGGGCACGAGGTCCTCCCGGACGGCCGCGAGGAGTACGCCGAACACCCGTACGTGAAGGGCCGATTCGAGGGGTTCGACGTCGATCTGGTGCCCTGTTACGACGTCGTGGACGCTGCCCACATCCAGTCGGCGGTCGACCGGACGCCGTTTCACTCGGCGTACCTGGAGGAGCGGCTGGACGCGGAGCTCGCCCGGGACGTCAGGCTCGCGAAGCGGTTCCTCAAGGGGATCGGCGCGTACGGAAGCGACCTCCGGACCCGGGGGTTCTCCGGCTACCTCACCGAACTGCTCGTGTGCGAGTACGGCGGCTTCGTGCCGCTGGTGGAAGCTGTCGCCGAGTGGCACCCGCCGGTGGAGATCGACCCGGCCGCCCACGGCCGGGAGGCGTTCGACGATCCGCTCGTGGTCGTCGACCCGACCGATCCCGAGCGGAACGTGGCGGCGGTGCTGTCGGCCGAGAACCTCGCGCGGTTCCAGCACTACGCCCGGGAGCTGCTCGCGGATCCCCGCGAGGAGCTGTTCTTCCCGCCCGAGCGCGAACCGCTCTCGGCGGGCGAACTCCGGGAACACGTCCGGGAGCGCCGGACGACGCCGATCGCCGTCGTCTTCGAGGCGCCGGACGTGGTCGACGATCAGCTGTGGCCCCAGCTCCGGCGGACGTTGGGCGGCGTCGTCGACGGGCTGGACGACCAGGGATTCGACGTGTTCCGGGCCGACGCGTTCGCGGAGGAGACCGACGGTCCGGCGGACGAACAGGGGGAGGCGGTGTTGTTCCTCGAACTGGCGAGCCCCACGGTGCCCGCGGTGGCCCGGCACGTCGGCCCGCCGGTGAGCGTCCGAAACCACGCCGAGGGGTTCTACCGGAAGTACGACCGCGGCCCCCGCGAGTCCGGCGGCAGCGACGACGGGAGTGCGGACACGGAGGACGAACGGGTGTACGGTCCGTATCTCGTGGAGAACCGGTACGTCGTCGAGCGGCCCCGGGAGTTCACGGCCGCAAGCGAGTACCTCCGGAGCGAGGCGTTGCTGGAGGTCAGAACCGGCTCCCAGTTGGAGGGGGCGCTCGAGGATCGCACGGTGCTCGTGGGCGACGAGGTCGACGAGCTTGTGACGGCGTTCGGCCGCGACCTCGCGGCCTACTTCGACCCGCGGCCCTGACGCGGACGGAACGCGCCGGCGAAGCCCGCCGGGAGCCCGCAGTCGGACGGTCGGAAACGAAAGCCCTATCAAAACAACTGATCTACCAACGCGTGCAAGCCGGAGTAGCTCAGATGGTAGAGCGCCTCGCTGTTAACGAGGCGGTCCCAGGTTCGAGCCCTGGCTCCGGCGCTTCTTCCCGCGTCCGCGCATCCCCGAGCCGGTCGGCCGGCCGGCGATTTCGCGGGTCGGTCCGGTCCGGCACACTCAAGGGGCGTGGACCGGAAGTGCGAGAACGAGGGCCCTTAGCTTAGTCTGGACAGAGCACCCGGCTCATAACCGGGCGGTCGCTGGTTCAAATCCGGCAGGGCCCATCCGGTCACCAGCCGATTCCTGGCCGAAGTAGAAACGCCGCGTAGAGCCATCGAAACGCCTTTTTTCGACGGATTAGGGAACCGGACAATCAACGAAGAGAGGAGAGGCCATCGTCTACAGAGGAAACAACGCGAGTGCCT
>JAZKTH010000021.1:0-21070 GCA_036625675.1 Haloferacaceae archaeon | reverse complement strand
GATCGTGACGGTAACGATCCTGGTCTCGGTGGCCGCCGTCGCACTGATTATCCCCTAGCCCGTCGGTCCTCCGGATGGAACTCCTCGTCCGACACGAGCGCGGCCTCTGGCTCGCCGCGGTTCTCCTTTACGGCGTCGGAGACGCGGTCTCGACGTTCGTCGGCCTCAGCCTCGGCGGCGTGGCCGAGGCCGGACCGATCGCGGCGCCGGCGATGATCGGATTCGGTCACGCCGGGCTCCTCGCGGTGAAGGTGGCGGTGTTTCTCTCGTTTCTCGGCGTCTGGGCGGCGCTGCGCACGCCCGCCAGGGCGGCGGTGCCGCTCGCGCTCGCGACGGTCGGCGGGCTGGCGACCGCCTGGAACGTGATCGTGATCGCGACGGCGACGTAGTTCCTACGCCTCTTCCGGGGCGATGCGGGAGAGACGAAGCGCGTTGCCGGTGACGCCGACGGTCATGCCGGCGTCGCCGATCAACACGGCCGCCCAGACGGGCACCAGCCCGAACGGGACCCCGGCGGCCAGAAGCGCCTTCGCGGCGAGGCTCGCCCAGACGTTCTGTCGAATGACGCCGTTCGACGCGTGGGCGAGTTCGTAGAGGTACGGGAGCCGGGAGAGGTCGTCGCTCATCAGCGCCACGTCGGCGGTCTCGATCGCGGTGTCGGTGCCGGCCGCGCCCATCGCGATCCCGACGGTCGCGGTCGCCAGCGAGGGGGCGTCGTTGACGCCGTCGCCCACCATGGCGACCCCCCCACCGTTCCCGGCGCGGGTGGATCGCTCCAGCTCCTCGACCGCCGCGACCTTCTCCTCGGGCAACAGCCCCGCGCGGTACTCGTCGACGTCGAGCTCGGCGGCGATCGCGGCCGCAGTCCGTTCGTTGTCCCCGGTGAGCATGACGGTCCGCTCGACGCCGAGGTCCCGGAGCCGCCGGATCGTCGCCTTCGCCTCCGGCCGGATCTCGTCGGCCACCGCGATCACGCCCTCGAGTTCCTCGTCGGTGCCGACCAGCACGACCGTCTTCCCCTGCGACTGCAGCTCCGGGATAGTCCCCTCGAGCAGGTCGAGGCAGTCGTTCCGCTCGCACATGGCCCGACTCGTCGCGGTGACTGCTCCCCCGTCGGTCGCGAGGTGAACGTGGGACAGGTCGAAGCCCAGTTGTTCGAACAGGCCGGGCTTGCCGGCGTAGTGGGTCCTGTCGGCCACGGTTGCCTCGACCCCCTTTCCGGCGTAGCTCTGGAAGTCGGAAACCGTGGGGCGATCGATCCCCGACTCCGCCGCGTGATCGACGATCGCCTCCCCGATCGGATGCTCGGAACGGGATTCGATACCCCTCGCACACCGGAGGACCTCCGACTCCGTCCGCCCGTTCAGCGGGACGACGTCGGTGACGGCGAGCGATCCTTTCGTGAGCGTCCCGGTCTTGTCGAACGCGATCACGTCGACTTCGCCCATCGCCTCGAGGTGGTTCCCGCCCTTCACGAGCACCCCGTTTTTGGCGGCGCTCGTGACCCCGGAGACCACCGAAACCGGCGTCGAGATGACGAACGCGCACGGACACGCGAGCACCAACAGCGTGAGTCCGTAGAGGAACCACACGTCCCAGGCGCCCGGGAACGTGTATCCGATCCCGGCGATCGGACCGACCGCCCAGCTGCCGTCGATCAGCACAGGGGGAACGACGGCGGTCAGCACCGCGAGGCCGACGACGATCGGGGTGTAATAGCCCGCGAACCGGTCGACGAACTGCTCCCGTTCGGTCCGGTTGGCCTGGGCGTTCTCCACCAGTTCGATGATCCGGGAGAGGGTGCTGTCCCCGGCGGTCGCCGTGACGTCGACCTCGAGGTAGCCGGACTGGTTTATCGTCCCGGCGTACACCCCGTCGCCGACGGCCTTGTCGACGGGGACCGACTCGCCGGTGATCGGCGCCTGGTTGACCGCGCTTTCCCCCGCAGTCACGCTCCCGTCAACCGGGATCTTCTCCCCGGGCCGCACGATCACCGTGTCCCCGACGCGTACCTCCTCGACGGGGACGGTGAGCTCCGTCCCGTCTCGCCTGACCCTCGCCTCCTCCGGGGAGAGTTCCAGGAGCTCACGGAGGGAGCTCCGGGCCCGGTCGATCGAGTAGCGCTCCAGGAGTTCGGCCACGCCGAACAGGAACGCCAGAAGCGCCGCCTCCATGTACAGGCCGGCGCCGAACCCGAAACTGGCCGAGAGCGCCCCGAGGATGGCGACGGACATCAGCAGGTCGATGTCGAGGTTGCGGTTGCGCACCGAGTAGTAGCCGTTCGTCAGTATCGTCTCGCCGGCCGCCGCCACCGCCGCGAGGAACAGCACGTCCGCGAGGAACAACACCCGGCCGAACGCGCCGACGACGCCCACGTTTTCGCCGACGAGCACGAACTCGAGGAGCAGCCCCGCGACGGTGAAGGCACCCCCGATCCAGGTTTTGACCGCGCGTCGGCTCCGCCAGACGCTCTCTTTGCCCCCCGGGTCGCCGTCCCCACGGGCGTTCCCGTCCGCCTCGATCCCGGCTTCCGGGATGTCGACCGAGGACCCGGCGATCCCGTAGCCGGCCTTCCGGACCGCTTCCGCGAGGTCGGCCGGCGCCTGACGGTCAGGATCGTACCGGACCACGAGCCGGCCCGTCGTCGGGTGGGTGTCGTAGTCGACGATGCCGTCGAGGCGGTCGAGCGCGCCCTCGACCTTGCCGGCACACGACGCACAGTCCATCTCCGGGACGTCGAGTTCGATCCGCTCCGTCCCGTCGGCTACGTCCGTCATTCACCGGTGCTTGGTGATCGCGGTTTATTAATTCAGCTATTACTGATTGAAACCCCGTTATTAAACGACGAGCTCCCAGAAGGGGGCGACGAACTGGAAGAACGCCTGGTAGGCGGCGTACAGGAACGCGAGCCCCCAGGCGGCGAGCGCGGCTTTGGGACGTTCCAGCTCCATCTCGTTGCGGGCCTCGACCTCCCGGGACTCGAACTCGAAGATGTCGGCGACGAACATGGTCACGATGAGCGACGTGAGGATGAATCCCCCGTGCGGATGGTGGACGACGTAGAGGATCCCGAGCAACACGAGGCCGACGTTCGCCACGTCGTGTGGCGGATACCGGGGGAGATCCCCGTCGGCGGCGTCGGCGTTGCGCTTGTGAGTCCTGTGGGCACGGTGTCGGGTAATCGCGTTCACCACGATCATGACGAAGATCGCAAACGGCAGGTAGTCGCCGATCGCGTCCACCCAGCCGAGGGGGACGAGGAACTGGAGCGGATCCATACCTCCCTGTGAGTGCAGGACTCATTAGAGTTTTTCCAATTGGCAGCGACCCACACGGGAACGCCGGCTCACTGCCGGGGTAATCGAAGCAGAACCACCGGCTCTCCGCGCCGGATCGTCACCGGCTCGCCGGAACCGACCTTCCGAACGACCGTCTCGTCGGCGATCAACGACACGTCGTCCTCGCGGGCGACGGTGATCGACACCTCCCCGTCGACGACCCACGCCTCCGGATGCGTGGTGAACGGGGCGACGGGGACGACCGACAGCCCGGTCCCGGGGGACAGCACCGGCCCGTCGGCCGCCTTCGCGTACCCTGCGCTACCTGCGGGGGTCGCGACGACGATACCGTCCGACCGAACCGACGCGAGCGTCTCCCCCGCCTCGTCGACCACGTACTCGGAGATCCGCGCGGGATCGGTCGTGACGAGTGCCACGTCGTAAAGCGCCGTCGCGACGCGCCCTCCGTCGACGACGACCTGGAGCCGGGAGTGAGTCACACGGCGTGCCTCCCCGTCGAGAACGGACCCGAGTGCGTCGGCGGCGTCGGGTTTTGCCACCACGTGGCGGCCCTGACCGGCCGCGACGGGGAGGACCGGCACGTCCACCCCCTCCCGAGCCAGAGTCAACAGCGCCGACTCACCGACCGCGACGACGACGTCCGCGTCGGAAATCGGAACGATCGACCCGTCCCGTCCCTCGAGGACGTCGGCCAGTCCGAGGTCGTCCGCTTCCGCGCCCGCGAACGCGACTTTCACGGACGGCCCTCCCGTTGCTGCATACGTGTGGCTCCGTGACCGGGAAGCAAAAACTCACACGGCTCCAGTCGGCTCGACGGTGCGGTTTCCGGAAGCGACCTCATTCCCCGTACGGCCAGTCGCCCGTGACCTTCATTCCCTCCGCTGCCCCGTCCCGCTTCAGGTCGGCCGCGATCTCCTCGGTGTCGCGACGCTGGATCTCCACGTCCTCGCGGGCCAGCTCCACCACCAGCTCCGCGAGCAGGATCGCCTGTTCGCGGAGGTTCCGCGATTCCAGTTTGTCGAGCGTGTCGGCGTGGGTGTGGCCCCACCCGCGGCCGCGGCCCTCGGTCTCGCCGGAGATCGCGTAGCCGGGGACCCCCCGTTTCACGAACGGCCAGTGGTCGCTGTGGGGAACCATCGTCTCGCTCAGCTCGACCGGGTGATCGAAGCGCCCGGCCACCGTCTCGGCTGCCGTCTGCAGCCCCTCGAACCCGTGATACGCCAGGTTCAGCGTCCGACCGGCGACGTTGCTGTCGACGTTGACCACCGCCCGGATCGCGTCGAGATCGAACTCGGCGGCGGCGACGCCCGATCCCACGAGACCGACCTCTTCCGACCCGAAACACGCCAGCCTGATCCCGGTCTCCAGCTCCCCCTCGCGCTCGGCGAGCGCCCGGGCGACCTCCACGACCGTCGCCGTGCCGGCCCCGTTGTCCATCGCGCCCTCGGCGAGGTCGTGGGCGTCGACGTGGGAAGAGACGACGAGCACCTCTTCGGTTTGCGGGCCGATCTCGGCGAGGACGTTGCCGCTTTCGGTTCGACCGATCTCGGCGTCGACCTCCACGGAAAGCGTCTCCCCGAGGCGCTCCCGGCGGAGCCGGGCACCGAGCTCCTTCGAGACGCCGAGAGCCGGAACGTCGCCGATCGGCGCCTCCTCCGTGCCGACACTTCCGGTCGGGGGCAGTCCCCCCTCGACGTGGTTCGCGAACAGGAACGCCGCGGCGCCGCGTTCGACCGCGTAGTAGTACTTCTCGCGCCGGTGGATGAACCGGTCGTAGTCGTCCGGGACCGTGGTCGACACCATGACGACGCTCCCCTCGATCTCCTCGGCCCGGTCCTCGAAGTCGTCCGGGAGCCCGTAGCCGAGGTCGAGGAGGGGTCCGGTCGCCGATCCGGCCGGGCTCCGCGGCAACGCCACGTAATCCCGGCGGGGACGGATCGGTTCACCGTTCGCGAGCAGGCGGCTGTCCCCGCGCTCCCATCCCTGGAGTTCGAACGGTTCGATTCGGGCCTCCCGAGCCCCGACGTCAGCGAGCGCGTCCCGGGTCAGTTCCAGCGCGTCGCGCTCCCCGTCGGTGCCCGCCATTCGGTCGGGTATCGCGACCAGGTCCTCGAGGAGAGTCCAGCCCGCGTCGCTCGTGAAGGTTCGTCCGATCCAGGACGCGTCGTCGTATTCGTCCATGCCATCCGGGTAGTCCCCGAGAACAAAGTGGTTCGGGTCCGGGCCCGTCTCGCCGGAGACGACGGGCTCGGGCGGTCGGAAATACGAGGATTGGAAGGGGAGTGCGGCGTTTCGCGACGCCGCGACGTCGGCGCGGTTCTTGCCAGAAGTGACGGGAAACGGGAGCGCCCGGCGCCGACAATAGTATTGTATATATTGCACACTAATATAGCTTTCGAGACCGAGTCGTTCGGCGCGACACACGCGCCAGGGACTCGACAGCCCCGCAAAATGACGCCGGAGTGTCAGACGACGACCACCGCACCTTTCATCCCCACTGTTTCGTGAGGCGTGCAATAGTACGGGTACGTCCCGGCCTCCTCGAAGGTGAACGCGAACTCGTGACCGGCCTCGTCGGTTCGGTCGGACTCGAACGCGTCCCCCTCGTGGACGACGTTGTGCTCGCCGCCCCGCCCTGTCCACCGCCAGACGATTTCGGTGCCGGTCGAGACCTGAACGGCGGCGGGATCGAACTGGAGGCCGTCGCCGGCCCCGACGTCGATCGCGATCACTTCCCGTCCCGTGAGATCGACCGTTCGGTCGTAGTTGGGGACGTCGTCGAGGTAGCCACCGTAGTCGGGTTCCTCGTCGACGTACTCGCGATCCCGATCGTCGTCTCCGGAACAGCCGGCCAGCGACGCCGGGAGGGCAGTCGCCGTGATAGCCCGGAGGAACGTCCTTCTGTCGGCCGATTGCATGCAATATTTCGTCGGAGGTCAGCGAATAAAAATCTGATGACAGTCAGAAAATAGGTCTCCGGGGAACCCGCCGTCAATCGGGGGATTGGAGCAAACTCGGACGGACAAACTTATCGCCCGGGGATTCAAACGAGGGTGTAGATGGTCCGGAACCCGTCGGGACGGGATAGTGACCCGGATCCTGGTCCTGAGATCGTCCTCGACGCTCTCGCCGACGACGCCGCGCAGGCCATCGTCAGCGAACTCGACGAGCCGATGACCGCAAGCGAGCTGTCGGATGCCTGTGACATCCCCCTCTCGACGACGTATCGGAAGCTCGAACTGTTGACCGACGCCGCCCTCCTGTCGGAATCGACGGAGATACGGCGTGACGGACAGCACACGACGAGGTACGCGGTCGGATTCGAAGAGGTTCGCGTCCGTCTGACAGAAAACCGCGCGCTCTCCGTGGAAATCGAACGCAGGGAACGCGGTCGCGACGAGCGGCTCGCGGAACTGTGGAAGGAAGTACAAGAGGAAGCATGATCGGAACAATGCTGTGGAACGTTGTGCTCGTGGTGTCGCAAACTGCCATCGTCGTTCTCGGCGGCAGCATCAGCTACTTCGCGTTCAAGGCGTACAACCGGACGGCCAACCCGGCGCTGCGGGCGCTCTCGATCGGCTTCGGGATCGTGACTGTGGGCGCCGTCTCCGCCGGTGTCTTGCACCACGGGCTGAACGTGGGGCTCCAGGCGGGAATCGCGATAAACAGCGTCCTGACCGCGGTCGGATTCGCCGTAGTCACCTACTCGCTTTACGTCGAGTAGTCGTCCGCCCCTCCTTCGTCGACAGGTCGACACGGTACCTTCCGACAACAAACAGTATCAGTCGTTGGGCGTGGGTCGGGCCGACCCCGGTTCCTCCACCACGCTCGACGTCCAGGTGCCCCGGGAGAACCACACGACCGTCGTCACCAGCGAGAAGAAGTACGAGACGACGAACGCGTACCAGACCCCGGTGATGCCCATGTCGAAGGCCGACAGCAGAACGTACGCGACCGGTATCCGGAACACCCACAGCTCCTGAATCGACAGCACCATCGCCGCGCGGGTGGAACCGGCCCCCCGGAATCCACCCAGCAGGACCTGAAACGCCCCCAGGAACACGTAGGACGGGCCGGCGATCGTGACGAACGCCGCGCTCATCGCGATCACTTCGCCGGCGTTCGGGGTCGTTTCGTCGATGAAAAATCCCGCGATGGACTCCGCGAACGGATACGCGACCGCGACGACGGCCACGAACACGGCGACGATCATTCCGACGCTCAACCCGACCGCCCGCCTGGACCGGGCTACCTGTGACGCGCCGAGGTTCTGGCCGACGACGGTTTCGGTGCCGCGGGCGAGCCCCAGCGCCGGCAGGAACAGGATCGAGGAGAGCCGGGTGGCGATTCCGTACGCCGCGACGGCGTCCGTTCCCGCCAGCGCCACCACGGCGGTGAGGACGGTGATGCCGAACGCCCGCACGCCCTGCTCGATGGCCGTCGGCCCGCCGATGTCGAGGATCCGCCGGACGGTCTCGGCGTCCAGCAGGAGATCGGAGAGCGCCGGCTGGAGCCCGACGCGGCCGCTGAACAGAAGGAACAGGCCGATGAACGCCGCGAACCCCCGTGAGAAGACGGTCGCGTAGGCGGCCCCGACGACGCCGAAGCCGGAGAAGCCGGTCTGCGCGAAAAGCGTCTCGCCGACGGCCTCGAGCCCCATCCACGAGAGGACCGGGTTCCCCTGGAATCCGAGGATGAGAAACGGGTCGAGCACGACGTTGAGCGTGACGGAAATCGCCATGAGGTACAGCGGGGTTCGGGTGTCGCCCCATCCCCGCGAGAGCGCGTCGTAGATAAAAAACCAGAACATGAACACGACGCCTGCGAAGATTATCCGGGTGTACTCGACGGCGAAGACGTACGCGTCGCCGCCGGGGACGGCGCCGATGAGCCGCATCATGTCGGGGGTGAACCACCACCCCAGCGCGCCGAACGCCAGTGCCACCAGGGTGACGAACGACAGCGTCTGGCCGGCGACGTGGTGGGATCGGTCGAAGTCCTTCGCGCCCTTGTGCTGGGCGATCAGCACCGTGCCGGCGACCGTGAGTCCGCCGCCGATGCTGACCATGAGGAAGACGACTGCCCACGAGTAGGACAGCGCAGCCACGGCGTCGGAACCGAGGCGACCCACCCAGTAGGTGTCGGCGACGTTGTACGCCACCTGGAGCACCTGCGACGCCACGATCGGTAGCGAGAGCAGCAGCAGGGGCCGAAAGAGATCGCCGTCAGTGACGTTTACCGCGCGATCCCGGGGAGAGCCCGAGCGATCGGCGTCCGTCATTCGATGGAATCACCGTCCGAACGGGTGCGGTCGGCCCCCGCGTCGAGGGCCGACGCAAGCGGAGGAAGGCTCTCGCCGGGTGCGAGGATCGGATCGACGATCCGCCGGAGCGTCGCCTCGGCGACGGCGCGCGTGTACTCCGGGTCCCCGAGCGTGAGTTGTCGCGTGCGCGCGCCGTCGAGGGTCGCCACGAGCAGAGCCGCCGTCCGGTCGACGTCGACCGGCTCGAAGACGTCCATCTCGACCCCGTCGGCCAGGACGTCCGCGAACGTCTCCCGGAGCAGGTCGTCGCTTTTGATCAACTGCTCGCGATACCGCTCGTCGAAGGGCGCCTGCGATCGCAGCTCCAGCAGCGCGCTGTGGAACGACTGACGGTCCTGGTCCTCGGGGATCAACACGAACCAGGCCACCAGCTCTACGAGCCGTCGTGCTGGATCGTCGGCGTCGGAGGCGACTACCGTCTCCTCGAAGTCGTCGAGGATGTACTCGATGAACGAAACCAGCAGCTCTTCTTTCGTGTCGAAGTGATAGTGTAGCAGCGACGTGCTCTTGCCGCACTCGTCCGCGATGTCCTGCATGGTGAGGGAGGCGTATCCGTGCGCACAAAGCGCCCGGTAGGTGCCCTCCATGATCTGTTCGGTCGTGTCGACCGGACTCCCCGACGCGGTCCCGTCGGTGGCGTCGGTCGCGTTCTCGCTCATTGACTGACTGGTCAGTCAGGAACGCTCAAAGGAGTTTCGTTTCGAAACACCGGCGAGGGGAAGCGGCGATCGGTCGTTCGGGGTCCGGGGGAGGGGACGGGGCCGTCGAACGAACTGCCGGTGCACACAAACTCTTGAGGTTCCTCGTCGAACGCCGGGACATGACCGAGATTGCGGTGTTGCGACAGCACATCCACGGGCTATCGGGCGAAACCTACGCCGAGGAACTCCGCGAGCGCCTCCCCGAGGCCGACGTTCGCCTCGCACGGACGCCCGGCGAGGAGCGGGAGCTTCTGGAGACTGCCGAGGTCGCGACCGGACTGAAACTCACCCCGGAACAGCTGGACGCGGCGCCGAACCTGGAGCTTTTCGCGTGCGTGTACGCCGGGACCGGCCACCTCGACGTGGAGGCGTTCCGCGAGCGCGGGATCGCGGTCACGAACGGCTCGGGGGTGCACGGGCCCAACATCGCCGAGTACGTGATCGGCTCGATGGTGGTGTTCGCGCGGGACTTCAAGCGCGCGTGGCGACAACAGGACCGCCGGGAGTGGCGGAGCTTCCCCTCGACCGAGATCAAGGGGTCGACCGTGACGGTCGTCGGACTGGGGGCGATCGGCCAGGCAGTGGTCGAACGGCTGGAGCCGTTCGGGGCCGAACTCCTCGGCGTCCGGTACAGCCCCGGGAAGGGCGGGCCCACGGAGGAGGTGTACGGGTTCGACGAGCTCTACGAGCCCCTCTCGCGGTCCGACTACGTCGTCCTGGCGTGCCCGCTCACGGAGGAGACGGAGAAGCTCGTCGACATGGAGGCGCTGCGGACGATGCCGCCGGACGCGGTGCTGATCAACATCGCCCGGGGCGGCGTCGTCGACACGGAGGCGCTCGTGCGGCGGCTGCGCGTGAACGCGCTTCGAGGAGCCGCCCTCGACGTCACCGACCCGGAGCCACTGCCGGGGGATCACCCGCTTTGGGGGTTCGACAACGTGCACATAACCCCCCACAACGCCGGCCACACGCCGGAGTACTTCGCCCGCGTCGCCGACATCCTCGCGGAAAACGTCGACCGGATCAGGGAGACGGGCTACGAGGACCTCCGCAACCAGGTCGTGTAGCCCTCGACCGACGGCGTCGTGGCGCCGTTCGGCGTCGTCGGACCGTCGGCTACCGGTACGGGAGCAGCCATCGTCACCCGCCGAAACCGATTTCACCTGTCCGATGGACGGACACGGCGTATGAACACCCAACGGGCGTTTCTGCTCCTCCTCATCGGAATTTCGGGTCTCGCGACCGTCCTCCTGGTGTTTCCGTTCCTCGAGTACGTCCTCGCGGGGATCATCCTCGGGTACGTGCTGTACCCCCTCCAGCGACGGCTCGCGCCCCGCGTCGGCGAGCGTGCCGCGCCGATCCTGCTCATCGCGGGGACGGTCGTGACGGGCGCGATCCCCCTCCTGTACATCTTCCTGGTCTTCGTCCGCGACCTCCAAGCGTTCGCCCGCGGGGAGACCGGGCTGCAGCTCGAGGAGATCGAGTCCACGATAGAGGGGACTTTCGGCGTCGGGATCGACCTCCGGGAGGTCGCGATCGAGGGCGGGCAGAACATACTGAACGCGCTGTTCGGGAGCGTGTCGGAGCTTTTCGCCGTCGGCCTCCACGCCACGCTCGGGATCGCGCTGGTGCTTTTCGTCGTCTACTACGTGCTCCGGGACGGCGAGGAGTTCGTCGCGTGGCTGCACACGGTCATACCGCTGTCGCCGCCGATGACCCGAAGCCTGTTCGAGCGCGTCCACCGGACGACCTGGGGCGTCGTCATCGGGCACATCTTCGCCGCCGTCCTCCAGGGAGTCGTCGCCGGGATCGGACTGTACCTCGCGGGGCTCCCGCGGCCCGTGTTCTGGACCGCCGTGATGATCGTCCTGGCGTTGCTCCCGCTGATCGGGGCGTTCCTGGTGTGGGGCTCCGCGTCAGCGTATCTGGCGTTGATCGGCCAGCCGACCGCGGGCCTGATACTGGCGCTATACGGCGTGTTCGTGGTCAGCGCGATCGACGAGTACGGCCGGCCGATCCTGATCGACCAGCAGGCCCGACTGAATCCCGCGGTGATCCTGGTGGGCGTGTTCGGGGGCGTCTACACGCTCGGGTTCGCGGGGCTTTTCGTCGGGCCGATCGTGATCGCGGTCTTTGCGGCGACGCTCGTCACGTTCCGAGACGAGTACGAGAGACTCTAGCGAACCGGAAAAGGAACCGCAGTCCGGCGATCACTCGCCGGCCTTCGACTGCCACTCGTAGTCGCGCCGCTTGGCTGACTTGCCGAAGCCGCAGGAGCTGCAGACCTTCTTTCGTACGTGGTAGGATTTCTCGCCACAGCGTCGGCACTTGACGTGTGTCGTCTTGTTCTTCTTTCCCTGGCTGGGGGTGCCTGCGCCGGTCATGTGCTTATCGTCACGACGTTGTCGCCGCGTATAATGGTTGTGTCTTGGACCGCCTCGCCGGGCTCGTCGGCGAACGACTCCCGGTCTTCGACCGGCTCCAGGACGAGGTTCATGTGCTGGTCGTAGCCCGCCAGCACCCCGTGGTGGATGGCACCGTCCTTCAGATGGATCGTGACGGTGGCCTCCAGCGTCTCTTCGAGGACGTCGAGGGGTCTCCCGCTCATAGTTGGAACCCCACGAGAGTCGGTAATAAACGTGTCGGAGGGAACTCCCGCGACTGAGGACCGTTTCGACCGGCGGCGGGCGGGTCGCTACCAACGGACGCCACGGTCGCGGGAGATGTCCGGGGTCGCCGGCCCCCGAAAGTGCGTCCGGACTATCGCTGCGATCGACTCGTCGAGCCCCCGTCGTCTCCCCGGAGCTCCTCGACGGGGACGACCTCCTTTCCGGTTTCCCGGGGCAGGACCCGCCGGTCCGCGTCCTCCCACTCCCGATCGAGCTCTCGCCCCTCGAACAGGCGGTCGAGGAACACCGCGAGCCCGGCGACCTCCGAGTGGGGCTGGTTGGTCACGGCGACGTTGTAGTCTGCGCGCTCGTACAGTTCGAACGGCACCTTCTCGCCCCCCACCACGACCAGAATCGGCTCCCCGGACCCCGTCGCGTCGTCGCCCTCGACGCCGTCGCCTTCGCCACCGTCGCCCTCGACGCCGTCGCCTTCGCCACCGTCGCCCTCGACGCCGTCGCCTTCGCCACCGTCGCCCTCGTCGCCGTCTCCCCGATGGTGCCTCCGTATCTCGTCTTCGACGTCCTGCACCGGCTCGCCGTACATCGTGAGGTGGACGACGATGCCCTGCCAGTCCCGAACGGCGGCGCGCTGCTCCCCGCGGAGTTCGGCGACGAAGGGACCGCCGAAACGCTCGGTAACTCCGTCGACGGTCTCCTTCGACTGGCCGGCGTTCGTCGGGAAGAGCACCCCGTCTGCGCCGAGCGCCCGGGCGGTGAGCCCCACGTGGGTGGTCATGCGGTCGTCCCGTCCCGGTCGGTGGCCGTACCGGAGCACGACGACGTCGGGTTCGTCCCGCACGATCAGGACCCGTCGCCGCGGCCCAGCGCCGATTCGCCGACCGACTCGTGACCCTCGATGACCGCCTGCCCGTCCATGTACGGCCGGAGCGCCTCGGGGACCTCGACGGTGCCGTCCTCGTTCTGGTAGTACTCGAGGATGGCGACCATCACCCGGCCGATCGCGGTGCCGGAGGCGTTGAGCGTGTGGAGGTGCTCGGCCGCCTCGTGGTGCTCCCGGCGGAACCGGATGCCGGCCCGGCGCGCCTGGAACGCTTCGAAGTTGGAGGCGCTCGACACCTCGAGCCACCGGCCGCCGCGCTCGGGCCCGTCGGGCATGTCGTCGGCGGGCGCCCACACCTCGACGTCGACTGTCCTGGCGGAGGCGAACGTCAGGTCACCCGTGCAAAGGTCCAGCGTCCGGTAGGGGAGCTCCAGCCGGTCGAGCACCTCGGTGGCCTCCTCGATCAGCGCCTCGAGCCGGTCGTCGCTGTTCTCGGGCCGGACGAAGTTGACCAGCTCGACCTTGTTGAACTGGTGGACGCGGACGATCCCGCGCGTCTCGGTCCCGTGTTCGCCCGCCTCCCGCCGGAAGTTCGGCGTGTACGCCTGGTACTTCAGCGGCAGGTCCTCGTCGAGGAGGATCTCCTCGCGGTGCATGTTCGTGACCGGAACCTCCGCGGTCGGACACAGCCAGAGGTCGTCGTCGTCGTACTCGGCGTGCTCGTCGCCGCCGACCCGGTAGGCGTCGTGGTTGAACTTCGGGAGCTGTCCGGTCCCCCGCATCGAGGAGCTCTTGACCGGGATCGGTGGGAACAGATCGTGGTACCCCTGCTCCCGGTGGACGTCCATCATGAACTGGATCAGCGCGTGCTCCAGGCGCGCACCGTCGCCCTTCAGGAAGTAAAACCCTGCACCGGTGGTCTTCGCGCCCCGCCCCTCGTCAAGTATCTCCAGCCGCTCGCCGAGGTCGTAGTGCGGCTCCGGATCCGCCGGAACGTCGCGGAGGTCGTCGAACCCGACCCGACGGCGCTCGACGTTGTCCGACTCGTCCTCGCCCACGGGCACCGACTCCTGGGGGATCTGCGGGAGCTCGAGCAGGAGTCGCGTTAGTTGCGACTCCAGCTCGTCCGCGCGGTCTTCGATCTCGGACAACTCCGCCTTGAGTTCGCTCGATTCCTCGATGGCCGCCTGGGCTTTCTCCTCCTTCCCGGCGGCCTTCAGCTCCCCGATCCGGCTGGAGACCTCGTTGCGCTGGTGCCGAAGGTCGTCGCCCTTCGCTTTCAGTTCGCGCCACTCCTCGTCGATCTCCAGGATCCGGCCGAGGTCGACGTCGTCGGTGCCGCGGGCCTCGAGCGCCTCGCGGACGGCGTCCGGGTTCTCCCGGACGAACTGTCGGGTCAACATGGGCGTCCGTTCTGCGGGGAACCGGAAAATCGTATCGGGTCGCCCCGCGCCCACAGGAGCCGTGGAACCTGAGGGGAATCCGTCGCCGTATCGATACGCCCAAGGGGCGTGCTCCCGCGAGTAGCCCCTATGGACGACATCGAGATCGAACAGGTGGCCGACGTCGAACTCGCGGAGCCAGTGCTCGTCGAGGGGCTCCCGGGCGTCGGCCACGTCGGGAAGCTCGCCGCCGAACACCTGCTCGAGGAGTTCGACAGCGAGCTCGTGCGCCGGGTGTACGCGACCGACTTCCCCCCGCAGGTGAACGTCGACGAGGACGGCGTGGCCGACCTGGTGTGTGCGGAGTTCCACGCCATCGAGACCGACGGGGCCGACCTGCTGGTGTTGACCGGCGATCACCAGGCCTCCTCGAACGAGGGACACTACCGGCTCACGGACGCGTTTCTCGATGTCGCCGGGGAGTTCGGCTGCGACCGAATCTTCGCGCTCGGCGGCGTCCCGACCGGCGAACTCGTCGAAGAGTACACGGTTCTGGGCGCGGTCTCCGACGCGAGCCTCCGGGAGGAACTGGAGGAGGCGGGCGTGGAGTTCCGGCCGGACGAACCCGCCGGGGGAATCGTCGGCGTCTCGGGACTCCTGCTTGGACTGGGCGACCGCCGGGGGATCGAGGCGACGTGCCTGATGGGCGAGACCAGCGGCTACCTCGTGGACCCAAAGAGCGCCCGCGCCGTGCTGGAGGTGCTGGAGGCGGCGCTGGAGTTCGATCTCGAGTACGAGAAGCTCGAGGACAGAGCCGAGGAGATGGAAGAAGTCGTCGGCAAGATCCAGGAGATGCAGGAGGGCGGGTCTGGGATCCCCGACGACGAACTTCGGTACATCGGCTGATAATGTTTGTTGTAGACGGTTACCGGTCGACCGCCCGAGGGCGTGGCGGTCGACACGGTAACTTCCTACAACAAACAGTATGACGCCGGATCGGCCGTTCGTCCGCCATTCGGCCGGGGTCGTCCCCGTGAAATAGACGATCGTCGAACTGGGAATCGACAATATAATAATCGAGAAGCGTGCGATTTCCGGCAAACCTATGGGTGTAGTGACGTTACGCACATCTATGGTGAACAGTACCACAGAAGCGACGGTCGGTGCGGAACGAGAGTTCCGGGACGGGGCCGAAGGGAACGGCGCGAAGGGGGGATCGCAGTGACGGCGGTCCGCGTTGCCGGCGTCGGTCTCACCCACTTCGGGGAGGTTCCGGAGCGGACCGGTCGGGATCTCTTCGCCGAGGCGAGTGAGCTGGCGTTCGACGACGCCGGCGTCTCTCGGGAGGACGTACAGCAGCTCAACTACGGGAACTTCATGGGCGCGCTGGCGGAGCACCAGGGCCACCAGGGACCGCTGATGGCCGAGGCTGCCGGCCTCGGCTGTCCGGCGACCCGCTACGAGGAGGCGTGCGCCTCCGCCGGGGTCGCGGTCCGCGAGGCGGTCAAGACGATTCGCAGCGGCGAGGCCGAGGTTGTTCTCGTCGGCGGGATGGAACGAATGACGAACCTCGGGACCGCGGGCGCCACCGAGGGGCTCGCCATCGCGGCGGACGACCTCTTCGAGGTGCGCGCGGGGATGACGTTCCCGGGGGCGTACGCGCTGATGGCGTCGGCGTACTTCGACGAGTACGGCGGTTCCAGGGAGGACCTCGCGTACGTCGCCTCCAAGAACCACGGCAACGCCCTCGAGAACGAGTACGCCCAGTTCCAGCGGGAGGTGTCCGTCGAGAAGGCCCTGAACGCGCCGCCGGTCGCGACGCCGCTTCACCTGTTCGACTGCGCGCCGATCACGGACGGAGCCGCGGCGCTGGTGCTCGTCTCCGACGACTACGCCGAGGAGAACGACGTCGACGCGCCCGTCGGGATCGTCGGAAGCGGCCAGGGGACCGACAAGCTCGCGCTCCAGGACCGCGACGACCTCGCCTGGACGCCGGCGACCGAACAGGCCGCCGAGATGGCCTACGCGGACGCCGCCATCGAGCCCGACGACGTGGAGCTGGCGGAGGTCCACGACTGCTTCACGATCGCGGAGGTGCTCGCGCTCGAGTCGCTCGGGCTCTACGAGCCGGGGCACGCGATCGGCGCCGCGCGCCGGGGCGAGACCACCGCCGACGGCGACGTACCGGTGAACCTCTCGGGCGGGCTGAAGGCCAAGGGCCACCCCGTCGGCGCCACGGGGGCCTCGCAGGTGGTCGAGATGACCCGACTGCTCCGGGGGGACCACCCGAACAGCGACGCCGTCTCGGACGCGAAGCTCGGGATCACGCACAACGCGGGCGGGACGGTCGCCAGTGCCGTCGTTCACGTCCTGGAGGAGGTAGCATGACCGCACGCACTGACGGAGGGGAGGAACCGGGCGACGCCGGCTTCGACGAGTGGCTCGAGGCGATCGACGCGGGCGAGGGCTACTACCTCGAATCACCGACCGGCGAGGGATCGCTGCCGCCGAGGCGGATCTGTCCCCACAGCAGGTCGACCGACCTCGAGGAGCGACCGCTCCCCGAGACCGGGGAGATCGAGGCCGTCACCGTAGTCCACGTCGCCTCGCCGCAGTTCGCCGACGACACGCCGTACGCGACGGCGGTCGCCGACTTCGGCCCGGTCCGGCTGACCGGCGTCGTGCGCGGCGTCGACCTCGAGGAGGTCGAGACCGGAACCACCGTGGAGCCGACCGTGGAGGAACGCGAGACGACGGGCGGTCCGCTGCTGGTGTTCCGTCCGGCCTGAGGCAAAGCGACCCCGTCCGGCTTACTCGGCGTTCTATCGATCCCCGCCGCCCATCGACGTTTGGATCTCCTCGACGAACTGGCCGGGGTACTCGACGTGAGGCAGCAGGCGGGCGTCGTCGAAGACGACGAGCCGCGCGTCGGCAGTCTCGGCGATCTCTCGCCCGCGCGAGAGGGGGGACACCTCCGCCTCCCGTCCCCAGAACAGGGTCGTCGGGACGTCGAGTTCGGCGAGTCGCGAGCCGAGGTCGAAGTCCACGTTGAGGAAGCCGGCGAGGAACGACGCCGGCGCGAACCGGGCGTTCGGCCGGTGTCCAGTCCGCCACTCGTAGTCGATCCAGTCGGCGGTGAGGTTGCTCTCGTCGTAGTAGCCGTGATCGGCGTTGAAGTACCTGATCGCCGGCCTGGAGACGATCAGGTCGAACAGCGCCTCGCCGACGACCGGCGCGCGAAGCAGTTCCCTGACCCAGGTCCTGGGGGGTTCGGGACCGCCCCTAACGGAAGGGCACACCAGAAGGAGCCGAGAGACGGCGGCGTCGGCGGCGGCGTCGACGGCGTAGGCGCCCGACAGCGACGACGCGAGCACGGCCGGCTCCTCGTAGTCCGCCAGGAACTCCCGGAGGAAGTCCTCGTACAGCTCCGGGGAGTAGCGGATCGGCGGCCGGTCGGACCGTCCGAACCCGGGCAGGTCCGGCGCGACGACGTGATACTCCGCCGCGAGCCGGTCGAACACCTCCCGCCACTCGCCGCTGCTCGCGACCGCGCTGGTTCCGTGCACGAACACCAGGTCCGGGTCGTCCGGGTCACCGGCCTCGGTGTACGCGATCTCCATGCCCCGCCAGCGGGCGGAGTGTTGCTCGCCCGCGAGCGGCGGCTCGAGCGGTTCGGTCTCGCGGAGGCCCCGGGTCGCTGCCAGGAGGCCCCCCGCGCCGAGTGCGGCGTAACCCGCGAGTCGACGGAGTTTCATGTGCGAACGTTGGGCGGCCAATAGCTTATATCCGGCTTTTCGGGGACGGATCGGTCCGACGGGGGATCAGTACTCGTAGAAACCGCGTCCGGTCTTCTTCCCGAGGTCGCCGGCCTCGACCTTGCGCTTGAGCAGGTACGCCGGCCGGTACCTGTCGCCGAGTTCCTCGTGGAGCGTCTCGCTTGCGTGCAGACAGACGTCCAGACCCACGTGGTCGGCGAGTTCCAGCGGGCCCATCGGGACGTTCGTCCCCAGCTTCATTCCCGCGTCGATGTCCTCCTTCGTTGCGACGCCTTCGTCGTACGCCCGGATCCCCTCGTTGATCCACGGCATCAGGATCCGGTTCGTCACGAATCCGGGCTTGTCGTCCGACTCCCAGGTTTCCTTCCCCAGGGCCTCGGCGAACGCGTGGGCGAACTCGACGACCGCGTCGTCGGTGTGCTCCCCCACGACCACCTCCACGCCGTCCATCAGCGGGACTGGGTTCATGAAGTGGAGGCCCACCACCAGCCCGGGACGCTCCGTCGCGGCGGCGATGCTCGTGATCGACAGCGTCGAGGTGTTGGTCGCCAGCACGACCTCCGGATCGACGAGGCCGTCGAGTTCGACAAACACCTCCCGTTTGACGTCCAGGTCCTCCACGACCGCCTCGACGACCAGGTCGACGTCCGCCAGCGCCGAGAGGTCGGTCGTCCCCGTGATGCGCCCGCGGACGGTTTCGGGAGGCTCCTCCAGCCCGCCCTTCCGTGCCAGCCGGGAGAGACTCGACTCGATCCCCTCGAACCCCTGTTCCACGTACTCCTGTTTCACGTCCCGCATCACGACCCGGTAGCCCGCGGTCGCGGCGGCCTGTGCGATCCCCCGGCCCATGGTCCCCGCGCCGACGACGCCGACGGTGTCTATCTCCGTTGGATCGGGCATACCTCGAGTTGGGGGTGGCCGGGTAGTAAGCGTGGCGCCGGGTGGCCGGTCGCGGCGATCGCGTTCGACCCGTTCGCGGAACGCCGGCCGGACGATCGCCCCTGCTCACTCCCGATACAGCGACCGGAGCAGTCGCCGCGGGCTCCGTCCCCGGGCGGGGCGGCTCCGATCGCGGATCCGACCCGTCCCGACCAGGAGCCGGCCGAGACCGTACATTCCCCCCGCGAGCACGGCGTCGATGGCGACGATCGGTGCCCAGGGGTGAACGCGGTACAGCCCGGAGAGTACCGGGGTCGGCAGGAGCGCCAGGTAGCGCCGCTCGGTGACGAACCGGCGGTAGGCTCCGGTCTCCTCGGGGGCGGAGAGCGTGAGCGTGGCCGTGGCCTCGTCCCGGGAGCCGACGTAGACGTAGCCCGGATCGACCGCGACGCCCTCGCTTGCGGGTTCGAGGTAGACGTGGACCGGCACCAGGCCGGCGTTCGGGACGACGTACGGCAGCTCCGAGGAGGTCCCCTGCTCGATGACGGTGGGGTTCTCGGACGCGAACTCGGCGGAGACGATCGTGAACTGCTCGGTCCCCGCCGGCACAACCATCGCCGCGGTGGCCGTGACCACGAGAACCAGCGCCAGGATCGCGAGAACCGTCCGGGACGACGTGCCGGTCCGGCGGCTCCGCTCCCGGACCCGGTCTTTCGCGCCGGAGTCGAAGAACAGGTAGTCGACCGCGTACGCCACCACCGAGAGCGCGAAGAGGGCGTAGGCGATGCCCTGGGGGCCGAGGAACGCCCTGGTTCCGAGAAGCACCGCGAGCTGCCGCTGGAGCGACTCCATCGCGGCCTGGAACCCCATCACCGCCGTACCGAGCCCCGGGAGCACGACCACCGACCCCCCGACCTGCAGCGCCGTCGCGACTACCTGGGGGTCCCTCACGATCGGCTCGTCGCCGTCCTGATCGGCAAACGGGTTCGCGTCCCCGCGGGTGACGTAGCCACGATCGGTCACCGAGACGACGCGATGGGTCGTCAGGCCGCCGCCCTGGATCTGTTCGGCCTCGAAAACGATCACGTCCCCCTCCTGTATCTCGCCGGAAAGCTCCGTCGGGACCGCGACGAACCCGTCGCCGGGCTCGAGCGTCGGCTCCATGCTGCCGGTTTCCACGTAACTCAGCAGGACGGGCTGGCCGAGTAGCTGTCCCGCGATCAGCGCGATCACGACGACCGCGACGGCGACCTGGAGCGTTACGGAGAGAGCGCGTTTGGCATCCATCCCGGAATCGTCCCCCGACTTCGTCGTGAGGGAAGTCGAGGCCGGCCAACATAAGCCACACGCTCGGAAACCCCGTCCGCACGCTGCCGGAAGCGTCCGTTCGGACCCAAAGGCACATTTAGGCAGGACCCGAAGCGGAACCCAGAGATGTCCCGGAGCCCGTCGCTCCCCGACCGTCCGCGTTTGGAACTCGATCCCGAGATGAGCGACGCGGAGCGGCTCGACGCCATCCGCGAGCACTTCAAACGCATCGTCGGGGTAAACGAGGAACTCGAAGACCGACTGGCACAGACCCGGAGCCGCAGGGAGGAACTGCGCGAGAAGGTAGACAGGCTGAAGCGGCGCAACGAGGCGCTGAAAACCTCCGCCCTCTACATCGCCAGCGTCGAGGAGATCACCGACGAGGGCGTGGTGATCAAACAGCACGGCAACAACCAGGAGGTGTTGACCGAGGTCTCCCCGCAGCTGGAGAACAGTCTCGAGGCCGGCGACCGGGTCGGGATCGACGACTCCTTCAGCATCCAGACGCTGCTCGACGACGAGACCGACGCCCGCGCGCAGGCGATGGAGGTCGAGGAGTCGCCGGACGTCACCTACGACGACATCGGCGGGATCGACGAGCAGATCCGGGAGGTCCGCGAGGCGGTCGAGGACCCGCTCGCGAACCCCGGAATCTTCGAGACGGTGGGGGTCGAACCGCCGTCCGGGGTGTTGTTGCACGGCGCGCCGGGGACGGGGAAGACGATGCTCGCGAAGGCGGTCGCGAACCAGACGAACGCCACGTTCATCCGGATGACCGGCTCCGAGCTGGTCCGGAAGTTCATCGGGGAGGGCGCCCGGCTCGTACGGGACCTGTTCGACCTGGCGGCCGAACGGGAACCCGCGGTGATCTTCATCGACGAGATCGACGCCGTGGCGTCGAAGCGGACGGACTCGAAGACGTCGGGGGACGCGGAGGTCCAGCGGACGATGA
>JAZKTH010000187.1:0-3889 GCA_036625675.1 Haloferacaceae archaeon | reverse complement strand
TGTTCGCCCGAAAGCCGCTGATCCGATCCCGTGGAGAGAGTCGGGTTCTCGAGCGCCCGTTCCGGTACCTCTGCGTCGACGAGTGCGGCCCACTCGGTGAGCCGCAACCGGCGCGAACGCTGATTCATAGTCGTTTTTACTCTCTCGCCCATCCCTAAAAACCGTTGCGCAAGTTTCGCCGCGACGAAGGCGATCCGGCCGCTACAGTTCACCGAGCTTTCGGAGCAGCTGTCCGCGGTACTCCTCGTCTGCCTTCAGGCCCTTGAGCTCCAGGACGTTCCGCTCGAGTTTGTCGAGGGCGACGTGGAAGGCGTGCTCGGAGCCGTACCCCTCCCCGGAGCCGGCCACCTGTCCCTCGCTGGTCCGGAGACGGATCTGACACTGGATCAGCGGCGTCCCGCGCAGTTTCTCTTTGTGTTCGTGGAAGCGCACGTGGGCGTGATGGACGGCCATTTCCTGGTACTTGTCGGCGACGGACTCGATCGACTCCACGATGTGGTCCCGCGAGATCGTGTCCAGAAGGGCGATGTTCGTGATCTGGACGTCCATCGACTCCTCCTCGGTGAACGTCAACGCGCGCAGCACGTCCGTCTTGGTCACGACGCCGTCGACCGTGTCGCCGTCCTCGGTGACGACGAGGCCGGCGACGTCGTTGTCGAACATCCGCTCGACGGCCGCCTGTACGGTCTCCTTCGTGGTGGTCGTCAACACGGGATTGGACATCAGGTCGTAGACGGGGATGTCGAGCATCCGGTCTGTGTCGCCGGACCTGTCGTGACGGCCCAGCCGGTTCTCGCGGCGGATCACGAACTCGACGATGTCGTGGGTCGTGAGGATGCCGGTCAGCCGGCCGTTCTCGTTGAGTACGGGAAGCCGGGAGATACCGTTCTCCCGGAGCCGATTGATCGCTTGCCCCACGTGACCCTCCTCGGTGATGGTGACGACATCCTGCGTGTAGATTTGCTCCACGGTGATCGCGTCGAGGTTGTCGAGTACCGCCTCCAGAATCCCGTCCTCGGTGACGATTCCGTAGAGACGCTCGCCCTCGTACACCGGCGCGATCTTGACGTTCCCCTCCACGAGGATCCGGGCCACCTCGCGGATGTGTTCCGTCCGCTTCACTCTCGGGGCGTTCTTCGTCAGCACGCTGGCTTTCGTGTCGTCCTCGATCCGCGACTTGAGGAGGTCCCGTTCGCCGATGACGCCCGAATACTCGCCGTCCTCGGTGACGACGATTCCCTTCGGGTTCTGCGACTCGAAGATAGACCTGACTTTACCGAGGCGGGTAGAGGCGTCGATCTCGACGTATTCCTCGACGGCGATATCCGTGATGTCCATGGTAGTGTTGGGCGGTAAGATGCGGGTTGTCTTGAAAGTTGGTTCCTGGTCCTCCGGTGATAGAGACTGGCACGCCCGCCGGTGATGGGCGCCAGCACGTCGCTGCTCGCCCCCGCGTTTGCCCCTTCACGCCCCGAATCGAATCACCGGTTCGGCTCCCACCGGTCGGGCGCGACTCCGGGCGCGGAGACGGCGACGGTTCCGTCGCCGCGTTCGGTCGACTCGACGGGAGCGCCGAAGCGATCCAGAAGCCGGAGGTGCGTCTCGAGGTGGTCGGAGAGCCGCGGCGCGTTGAACCGGCCGCCCGCGACGGCGAGAAACGGGAGGAGCTGATCCGCGAGGTGGACGTCGACCGTCGCCCCGGTGCGCTCGTCGCGCCGGAGCGCGTCGACCGCTTCGCTCGCGACCGCCTCCGAGGAAACGCCGGGCTCGCCGACGACGCCGACGCCGAGACGGCGGGTCGGCCGGAACGCGTCCTCGGGAAGACGCTCGTCTCCGGGGACGCTGTCACCCTCGGAGGGTCGATACACCCGGACCACGACGAGCGATGCCCCCGGACAGTCGCTGTCGACGTATCTCTCGACGCGCTCCAGCACGACTGGGTCGGGCTCGGAGTCCGCCGGCCCATCGACCGCGTCGAGGCCCCGGCTCGCGTCGAGGTCCCTGCTCGCGTCGAGGTCCTCGATCGCGGCGTCGACCAGCCGGCCTGCGACGTCGGCGTCGGCGAGCCCATCCGAAGCGGTCGCGAACGCCCGGAACCCGCGCGGCGAGCCGCGTTCGCTCAGGTCGACTCGGGCGAGCACGGACGGGCCAAGCGAGAGGGTCACCTCCCCTCCGCCGGCCGGATAGAACCCCCGACGGCCGGCGTCGACGGCCGCCACGACGCCGACCTCCCGGAGGAGCGGCAGTTTCACCCGGCGGAGATACGACAGGGGTGGCGACCATTTCACGTCCGTCCCGCCGGCGACCCGGAGCCGAACCGGGTCCGGCGCCACCAGCGCGAGGGGCAAGACCGCGTCGACGACGAGCGGGGCGCTCCCGGCGGTCGCGATATCCACGTCGTATCGTCCCGGGCGAACGTCCCCGGGGGCGAACGAGACCGTGGAACTCCCCCGGGCGACGCCGTCGACGTCCGCTCCGGCGATCGCCGCCAGCGCCTCGGCCGCGGCGACGTGCTGTGATTTCAGCCCCGGGTCCTCCCGTGCACCGCGGACATCCCGGATTTCCACGCTCTTCCCCGTGAGAACCGAAAGCGACAGTGCGGATCGGAAGAACTGTCCGCCGCCGTCGCTCCCGTCGAGCTGCAGGTCCGGGCGGTCCGACTCGTCCATGTGTCGTCCGCGTGCCCGGACGGACAAAGCCGTACCGGCAGGGCGGCCGGAGATATCAGTCTCGAGAGGATTCCCGAGCGAGCAACCGGAGCGCGGCGTCCAGGTCGCCCTCGAAGCGAGACAGGAGTCGACGCACCTCGGACCGGGTCTCCGGCGTCACGGCGACGTGGACCATCCCCTCCCCCGGCTGACCGTACACGACGCTGGAGCCGACCGGCGCGGCCAGGACGGCCGGCAGCGCCGCCAGGTCCTCCTCGCCGCGGACGCGAAGGATCGCGGGCGCGGAGTCGGACAGCGCGCGACCGAGCGCACGAAGCAACTCGGCCGAGAGCGTCGCGGCGGGGTTGTCGACGGTTATCACGGCGGCGGACTCGACCGCACCGTCGATGGATTCCTGCACGTCCGGGGGTGCGTCACGGCGCTCGGTTTTCCCGTCGACGAGCGCCACGTCCGGCGTTCGGCCCGCGTCCAGCAGATGGGCGGTGACGACGTCACCGACGGAGACCAGCACGGCTCCGTCCCCGGGCCCTCCGGCTCCGGAATCGGCACCGCCGGCGGCGTTCCCGGCGAACGCGTCGATCGCGCGGAGAAGCGCTTCGGGATCGGTGTAGATTCCCCCGAGCGGCTCCTTCAGCTCCGGGCGGAGCGTCTCCGGGAGACGCAGAATCGGCCCGCCGGTCGCGTCGGGATCCGAGCCGGGATCGACCATCTCCCGGCACCTACCGGACTTTCAGGGCGTAACTGCCCGGTTCGGAGACGTTCATCTCCTCGGCGATCTCGCTTTCTTCCGGGTGGGTGATGACGACGTAGCCGGCCCAGTCCTCGGTGAGAGACGAGGAACCACATAGCTCGCAGGTCTGGGCGTCACCGTGGTTGACGTAGTGACACTCCCGGCACGCGAGGCGATCCGAAGCCATCTACTCGCCCTCCGGCGAAGATTCGCCCTCCTGCTCCCGTCGGCGGAGATCCTTCTCGAGCCACTCGTGTTTCCCGAGCCCGGGCTGTTTCGCCGTCAGGCCGATCTTCGAGTCGCGGGGATTTCGCTCGTCGATGCTCTTGGTGACGATCCGGACGCGGACGGCGTCGTCGACGCCGAGCGTCTGGTCCGACTCGCTGGAGGCGAGCTGCTGGTTGGCCCCGTCGTACGCGAGGTACTCGTCGGAGATCTGCGAGACGTGCAACAGCCCGTCGACCGGACCGATGCCCACGAACGCACCGAA
>JAZKTH010000020.1:0-21085 GCA_036625675.1 Haloferacaceae archaeon | reverse complement strand
CCGTGGGAGCACGACGGCGGCCGCCGCCGCGACCGCGACGGGGGCGGCCGGCGGCAGCCCGGCAAGCGGCGTCCCGGCGGCGACGGCCGGTCCCGTCACGGCGGCCTCACCCCCGTCGCGTTCTCGACGACGGTTCTCGCGGCGTCGAGGAAGAAGAAGTCGTCGGGGATCACCCCGAGAACCACGGCGAGCGTCACGGTCGCGAGGATCGGTACCCAAAGTAGCGGCGTGGTTTCCCGACCCAGCCGGCGTCGACTTCCCCGATCGAACGGCCGGCCGTCGCTGTCGTCCGCCGAGTCGGCCACGCCCGCGTTCTCCGTCTCCCGGCTGCCGGCGCCGTCCGTTCGCGTCGGCCGGGGAGACGACCCGGAGCCGCCGGAGCCACCGAGTTCGCCGAGCAACACCGGCTTCGGATCCGAACGCCCCGGGCGCTCGAAGAACGCGGCGAAGACGACCGGCCAGAAGTACGCGACGTTGAGGGCGCCGGAGAGCACGAGCAGCAGGGCGACGATGGGCCGTCCGGCTGCGACTCCACCCAGGACCAGGAACCACTTGCTGACGAAACCCGCGAGCAGCGGGATCCCCGCCATGCTGAGGCTCGCAACCCCGAACGCCGCCATCGTCAGCGGCATGCGCCTGCCGACCCCCGCGACGTCGCTGACGTCGTCCACGCCGAGTTCGACGTGGAGCGCGCCCGCACACAGAAACAGCGTCAGCTTGGCGAACGCGTGCGCCGGGAGGTGGATAAGCGCCCCCAGAAGCGCCGCCGGCGCCAGCAACCCGAGCCCTAGCACGATGTAGGACAGCTGAGCGATCGTCGAGTAGGCGAGCCGGCGCTTGAGATTGTCCTGGCGCAGGGCCAGCAGGCTCGCCAGCAGGATCGTCGCCCCCGCCACGACCGCGAGTGGCGTGCCCACGCCCAGGGCGGCGACGGTGTCGGGGCCGAACACCTCGAGCACGACCCGTGCGATCCCGAAGACGCCCGCCTTCACGACCGCGACGGCGTGCAACAGCCCCGACACCGGCGTCGGCGCGACCATCGCGCTCGGGAGCCAGCCGTGTAGCGGCATCACGGCGGCCTTGACGGCGAACCCCGCGACGAGCACCCCGAAGATCGTCCGGAGGAGCGAGGGGTCGGCGGCCGCAGCCGCCGCCAGCGACGGCGTCCCTCCCGGCACGAAGGCGACGGTCCCGGCCACCCAGAACAGCAACGCCGTCCCGGCGAGGATCACGACGCCGGCGGAGAAGGCGTAGGCGACGTACTTGTAGCCCGCCGCCCGCGCTTCCGGAGTCTCCTCGTGAACCACGAGCGGGTAGGTCGCGACGGTCAACAGCTCGTAAAACAGCAGCAGCACCAGGAGGTTCGTCGCGAAGGCGACCCCCAGCGTCGCGCTCAGGCTCCCGGCGAGTCCGGCGAAGAACCGGGTTCGGTGGGCCGCGTCTACCCCTTCGAGGTAGCCGACGCTGTAGACGACGGTGACGACGTACAGCCCGCTGGCGACGGTTCCGAACAGGGCGCCGAGCGGGTCCGCGCGGAGGCCGAACTCCACGCCCGGCGCGAGCGTTCCCAGGACGGTGACGTGAACCCGCCCCGCGAGCACGTCCGGCACCATGCCCGCGACGAGGCCGAACATCCCCAGCGCGGCGGCAAGCGACAGCACCTCGCGGGTCCGCGGGAAACGGGCGGAGACGACGATTAGAAGCGTCGCGACGCCCGGCACCGCAACCGCTGCGAGCGGGCGCAGCGAAGCGACCTCGGTCGCGGCCGGACCGTATTCGATCATCGGCTCGCTTCCCCCGTGCCCTCCGTTCGCCCGGCCTCGGTCCGTTCGCTGCTGCCGGCCGCCTCCCCGGGGTCGTCGCCTCGACTGGGTTCCCCCTCGTCACCGGGAATCCCCGTCGCGTGCTCGAGGGCGAGCTGCCGTTCGATCTCGTCGACGTCCGTGGTTCCGAACTCCCGTTCGAGCCTGACCACCAGCGCGAGCCCCAGCGTCGTGAGGGAGACTCCGACGACGATCGCGGTCAACACGAGCACGTGGGGCAACGGGTTTGCGTGCGGCCCCTCGAGGTACAGCAACGGTGGGTCCGCCCCCTCGACGTAGCCGGTCGTCACCAGCAGCAGGAACGCCGAAACCTGAAGCAGGTTGACGCCGATGACTTTCTGGATCAGGTCCGGGGCGTCGATCAGAAGGTAAAACCCGGCGAGGAACACCACCAGGAACGCGACGTAGTAGTGGAAACCGACGCCGATCATTCGCGGTCACCCGTTCCACGCCGGCCACCCGTGCCACTCCGGTCACCCGTGTCACTCCGGTCACCCTCCGACTGAACGCCCGCCGCGAGCCGGAAAACGAGCGCGACGACGCTCGCCGCGACGAGGACCCCGATGGCCAGTTCGAGCAGTTCTACGAGGTGAGCCGGTTCCCCCGGGAAGACGAAGGCATCGAGCAGGCCGCCTCCGAGCGCGATCCCCCCGACGGCCAGGGTGGCGAACGCGCCGATCCCGAACAGCAAGCCCGCAACGATGAGTCCGTCGTCCAGCCAGCGTTCGGTCGGTTCG
This sequence comes from Haloferacaceae archaeon, assembly GCA_036625675.1. GTDB lineage: Archaea > Halobacteriota > Halobacteria > Halobacteriales > Haloferacaceae > Halalkaliarchaeum. The sequence goes on along the minus strand of JAZKTH010000020.1, from coordinate 18,525 downwards.
AGTCCGAACGAAAGCGCGATCAGCACGAACGTCGACCCGACGATCACTCCACCCTGGAAGCCGCCGCCCGGGAGCGACCCGCCGTGGAGCGTGAGGGACGCGCCGTAAACGAAGACGAACGGCGTCACGGTCCGCGCCGCGGTCGTGATCACCGGGCTCTCGACGTACGGCGGGCGTCGGTCCACGTTCGCGGATGCGTCCTCACTCTCGTCGGGCGGGTTCGGCCCCCGGTCCACGGCGGCGGACGGTTCGGACTCCGACTTTTCGGTCATCGGATCCCCTCCCGGTCCAGGACGATCAAGACACTGACGACGGCCGCGAAGACCACGATCACCTCGCCGAAGGTGTCGAAGCCGCGGTACACCGCGAGCACGGCGGTGACGGCGTTCTCGAGGCCCGTCTCCGCGAACGTCTTGTCGATGTAGTAGCCGTACGGCGTCGGGCTCCCGTCGGGCGCGACGCGCCGCAGGGGACGCGTGGCGGGGGAGCCGACGGGCGGGAGGGTCCCCACGCTGTAGGCGAGCGGCGCCGCGAGAACGGCCGTTGCGAGCACGGACGACGGCTTCACTCGCCGGAACGGGCTGCTGCCGGCGTCGCGGTCTTCGCCCGCCCTCCCGTCGCCGGACTCTCCAGGGGGGCCGGTCGTCGTCTTCGCGACCGCAATCATCAGCAGAACCGACATCGCGCCGGCGCCGACCGCGGCCTCGGCGAGCGCGACGTCGGGGGCCGAAAGCAGGATCCACACCACCGCGAGCGCGAGGCTGAACGCCGCGAAGGTGACGACGCTCCCGACCACGTCGCGAAGCGTCGCCGTCAGTACCGCCGACAGCGAGACGAACGTCACGAGGGCGACCTCGAGCAGCGTCACCGCGTTTCCCCCTCCCGGTTCGCGTCCCCCCGGGTCCAGACCTCGACGTCGCGGCTGTAGGCTGCGCGGGCGATCGCGTGGGCCGCCGTCGGGTTCGTGAGGTAGACGAACACCAGAAGCAGCACGGCCTTGACCGTCGCCAGCGAGGCGCCGAAGTACACCGCCACCGAGAGGATGGCGAACCCGGCGCCCAGGGTGTCCGCCTTCGAGGCGGCGTGGATCCGGCTGTACACGTCCGGCAGGCGGAGCAGGCCGACGGTCCCGACGAACGTGAAGAACACGCACCCCGCCGTCAGGGCGACGACGGCGACGGTGGAGGCGGCCGGGGTCACAGCACCTCCCCCTCGTGGAACGTGAACCGTGCGACTGCGAGGCTCAACACGAAGTTCAGCAGCGCGTACACCAGCGCGACGTCGAGGAACTCCGGGCGGTCGAACCCGGCGGCCACCAGCGCCAGCACGATCACCGCGCTCGTCCCGACGACGTTGACGCCGATCAGCCGGTCCTGCGTCGTCGGTCCCGCGGCGATCCGGTAGAGGAGCACGACCGACAGCGCCACGACAAGTCCCGCCGCGGCGAGGAACACCGACGGGAGGAATTCAGCCATCGGTCCCCTCCCCTTTCGGTTTCGACGGAGCGTCGCCCTCCGTCGCAGTCTGCCCCGGATCGGTGCCGTCCTCGCTACCGGGCGTCGCGACCGGATCGACGTCCCCTCGATCCAGCGGCCCGGGGATCCGGGCCCCCGCCCGCCCGCGGAAGACGAACCGCACTGCCCGCTCGCGTCCCCCGTCGAGGAGGTCCGCACGCGTGTCCGGGGTGAGCGAGTGGACCAGGAGTTCGCTGTCGGCCGCGTCGACGGTCAGCGTCCCCGGCGTCAGCGTGAGGCTGTTGGCCAGGCCCGTCACGGACAGCCCGTCGCCGAGGGCGGCGTCGATCCGGTCGATCCGGGGGTCGATCGGGAGCGCGGGGTGCAAGACGACGTAGGCGAACTGGACGTTCGCCTTCGCGATCTCGAACAGCAGGTACGGGACGAAGATCGCGCCCCGGGCGACGGTCCGGAGCGCGCGTCCCGGGACGGGCGTCGTCTCGAACGCCACGTTTCGAAGCAGCGCGGCGGCAGCGAGCGCCGTCGCGGCGCCGGTGATCCGATCGAACGCCGACGTCGGGTCGCCGACCAGGAGGTAGAAGGCGTACCCGACCGCGAAAATCGCTGCCGCCCGGACGAGTTCGCCCTCTCGGAGCCCGCGGGCGTCGCCCTCCGGCGCGATCCGATAGCGAACCCCGGCGGACTTGAGCGCGGCCTCGATCGGCTGCAGCGTCGGCGCGGTAGCGTCGATCGCGTGGTTCGGGTCCAGTATCACCAGCTCGACGCCGTGATCGTCCCCGTAGTCCGCGATAGCGTCGGCGTGATCGCTCGGGCTCGCGAGGTATCGGTCGGAAGCCAGCACCGCCGTCGTCACCCTCACCGATTCGGGTGCGGTTTCGCGGGCGCGACGGGCGGCGCGGTCCAGCGGTTCCCGCGTGCTCTCCCCGTCCGTTCCCCAGCCACGGGGCGCGGCGCGGACGAGGTGGAGGGTGGTCGGCCCGTCACCCCGGGTCGCGGCCTCGACGGCGAACTCGACTGCCGCGACCAGCGACGGCGACGGCGACACCGGGAGCAGGACGTCGCGTGGGGACGTCACCGGCCTTCACCCCGGACGTTCGGCGCGGGTGGGTACCCCGTTTTTCTCCCGATCCCCGGCCCCTGCTGTCTGGGTTCCGCCCATACTTTTCGGTTCGAAGAATCCTGTCAAATACCTTGCGTCTATTCCCACGCGGACGGGTACCGCCTCGCTGGAACCCCACGGACGGGGTTTCCCGTCGTTCCACGCTGCCCCCGTGTGGACGGCCCTGGATCGATCGCACGCGACGCCGGAGCACCGTCGTCCGGTATTCACGGTATCGAACTCGTTCCCGTTTTGCCATCGTCCTTGTGGTGGGATGCTCGAAGCGCCGGGACGACGCGACCCCGGCAGCTCCTCCGGGACCGCGGCACCTCGACCGGCAGCTCCCCCGGAACCGCGGAACGAACGCTTTTAGTGGTTCTCCCGGGTAACCCCGCACATGGCCATCAAACCCAAGTACATAAAACAGCTGGCGAACCGGCTCCTGGAGACGTATCCGGACTCGTTCAACACCGACTTCGAGACGAACAAGGAGAGCGTCGACGCGCTCACGAACGTCGAGTCGAAGGGCGTTCGCAACCGGATCGCCGGCTACATCACGCGAAAGAAGGCCGGCGAGGCCGCGGCCTGATTCTCCGAGGGAAGACGCCGCCGTCGCGGGTCACCTGAGCGCTCTGGCCAGCCCACCGAACGCGCCGAGCCCGACGGCTATCGCGGCGCTGAGCCCGGCGAGGCCGCCCGTCGCGAGGAACCGGCCGAGGGCGCCGTCGACGAACAGGGTTCCCGCGAAGGCGACCCACGCGAGGAGGCCGAACGCCGCCCCCGCGAGCACCCCGCGGCGGAGCGTCGGCTCCAGCGACCCCACGAGCATCCCCCCGACGACGAGGCCGAGCCAGTGGGCGCTCGCCATCCCGATTCCGGCCGCCGCCGCCCCGATCCACAGCAACGCGCGGACGACCCGCCGTTCGGTCCGGTTCACTCCCCGTCACCCCGGGAAGTCGGTTCCGATCCGCTCTCGAACCGGAACCGCATCCGTCCCCGCTCGCGCCGATCCATCGGCTTGTACTCGCCGTCGGCCCAGCGACGGAGCTGGTCGTCGTAGTGGGTGGAGAAGTAGTCCCCGGAGTTTCCGCCCGGGAGGATCGCCTCGCAGTCACCACCCGGCTCACAGATCATCCGCCAGCTGCTGCCGGCCGGCCTCGACGGACGGAAGTTGGCGAGCGTCCACGGCGATCCGTCGGTCTCGTGGCGGGGATACCCCAGCGAACCCACGCCGAGCGGATGCGCGATGACGCCGGTGTGGTTCGCGTCGCCGTAGCGCTCGGCGCCGCCGAAGCGCGGGTGGCCCCCCTCGATCCGGTCGAGCGCGACCCCCATCGCCTCGCGGGCGAGCGCCCCCCTATCTCGGCCCGCGAAAAGCGACGAGTCCGGCGGAGCGTTCAGGAGGGTCCAGGTGCCCGGGTAGTACTCGGAACCGAAGTCGGTCCCGGCGAAGAACGGCTCGAAGACGGTCTCGCGATAGGCGTCGGTCCAGGCGGCGAAAAGCAGCGCGGCCCGGGAGTCGCGGTCCATCCGGCCGTCCCACTCCGCCAGCGTCTCCCCGGCCGCCCGCACCCGGTCGCCGGCCTCCTCGCCGGTCAGCGCGGGCACGAGGAAATCGGCGTCGTCGATCCGGTAGTCGCGCACGTCCCGCTGCATCGATCGAACGAACGCCCGGTCCATCGGGCGGTCGCTTCCGGCGCGCTCGTCGAGCCGGTCCAGGACGCGTCGTCCCCGGTAGCCGGGGGCGTACGACTCCGCGAAGTAGTGTGGGTACTGGTCGTCCTCGACGATACGCTGGTTCGCGGTTCCCAGATACGGCGGATCGATCGCGTGAGGCATCTCCTCGAACGGGACGAACCCTTCCCACGACGAGCTCCCGTACGGTTCGAAGCCGGACCACTCCCCCTCCCCGGCGGAGCCGTCGAACACCCGGCCGCCGCTCACGGGCTCGCCGCCGGTCCGCCTGATCGGCACGCGGCCGGTGACGTAAAACAGCGTCCGGCCGTCGCGGTCGGCGTACACCAGACTCTGTGTCGGGAGGTCGAAGCGGCGCGTCGCCTCCAGATGGTCCTCGAGGCCGTCGCTCCGGCCGTACTCGTAGATGGCCCGCGTGGTCCGCGTCGCGGTGAGGCCCGTCCACGCGACCGCGACCGAGCGCCCCTCCCGATCGACGACCGGACCGTGGACGCTCCGCCGGACCTCGACAGTTCGGTCCCGCCCCCCGGCGACGGGGATTCGGCGCGTCTCCCGGTCGAACGGTCGCCACTCGCCACGGTACCGGTACCGGTCGCCGCTCCCGTCGACGTCGTAAGCGTAGAAGTCGATCACGTCGGCGCCGGCGTTGGTGAAGCCCCACGCACCGGCGTGATTGGCCCCGATGATCACGAACGGCACGCCCGGAAACGTCACCCCGCGCACGCTCGCGTCGGGGGTTTCGACGTGCTGTTCGTACCACAGCGGCGGCACGGACAGCTGGAGGTGGGGGTCGTTGGCGACGATCGGCCGTCCCGACCCGGTGTGTTCCCCCGACACGACCCAGGAGTTGGAACCGACCCCGGGCGGCGATTCGAACCGCGAGAGCCACGACACTTCCCCGGGAGTGAGTCTCCCGGCCGCGGCGCCGGCTTCGATCGGGTCGGGGTCGGAATCCGCTCCCGGCGTCGAACGGTCCCGACGGGTGGACGGCGAGCCGACCTCGCCCCGGAGGATCGGGGCGTCGTGGGGGATTCGACGGGGGTACAGCTCGGCGACGACGTCCTCGCCGAGTCGTTCCGCGAGCAGCTCCCGGCGGAGCGTCCGGAAGGAGCCGGTGAGCCCCCAGGAGATCTGTTTTTCCATCAACATCGTGTCCACGGGAGTCCACGGCTCCGGCTCGTAGTCCAGGAGGCCGAACTCGATCGGGAGCGGTCCGTCCCCGATCCGTGCGTTGACGCCGTCCGCGAAGGCGGCGACTGCGTCGCCGACCGGTCCCGCGCGGAGCCGCTCCCAGGTCGCCCGCGCGGCGTCCAGGAACCCCATCCGGACGTTGAACTCGTCGGAGTCGAGGGCGACGGGACCCACGACCGCCGAGAGCCGACCCCGCATCACCCGGCGCTGGAGGTCGAGCTGGAACAGCCGGTCGGCCGCCTGCGCGTAGCCGACCGCGTAGTAGGCGGCCGGATCGGAATCGGCGGCGACGTGGGGGACTCCCTCGTCGTCTACCTTGACGGTCGCGGCTCCGTGGGGCGATTCCAGGCTCCGGACCCGTCCCTCCCCGCGGCTCTCCCACGCCGTCCCCGAGAGCGGGGCGAACCCCCGGAGGTACCGCGAGACCGGCGAGAGGAGCCCCCCGACGACCCCACCTCCCAGGATCGTCGCCGCGAACCCGCGTCGGGAGACCGGCAGCGACGTGGAACCGTCCGAGTACTGACGGTCGGGCCCCTCCGGTTCGTCCTCCCCTGGTACGTCACCGCTCGGCATGGGTCTCTCTCCGTCCCCTGGCACTTAAAAGGCCCACCCGATCGATCCCCTCGCCACTCGAAGCGAATCGAGACGCCCGGAAATGGCTCGACCGACGGCCGACCGGGGATCGAACGCGGAGCGAGCACACTTTTTTGACGGGGGCAAGCCTCCACCCGGCCATGGAGTACACGACGCTGGGTGACACGGGAATGACCGTCTCGAAGATCTGTCTGGGCTGCATGAGCTTCGGCGACCCCGGCTGGCGCGACTGGGTGCTCGACGAGGAGGCGGGGATCGAACTGGTCGAACGGGCGCTGGAGCTCGGGATCAACTTCTTCGACACCGCGAACATGTACTCGAAGGGCGAGTCCGAGCGGGTGCTCGGGCAGGCCCTGGAGGGACGACGCGAGGAGGCGGTCGTGGCGACGAAGGGCTACTTTCGGATGGACGAGTCGAATCCGAACTCGGGGGGGCTCTCGCGGAAGGCGATAGAGCAGGAGCTCGCGGCGTCGCTGGACCGGCTTGGAATGGAGACGGTGGACCTGTACCAGATCCACCGGTGGGATTACGACACGCCGATCGCGGAGACGTTGCGGGCGCTGGACGACGCGGTCAGACGGGGGCAAACGCGGTACGTCGGCGCCTCGTCGATGTGGGCCCACCAGTTCGCGGCGGCGTTACGCGAAAGCGAGAGGCTGGGGCTCGAGCGGTTCGCCACGATGCAGAACCACTACAACCTCGCGTACCGGGAGGAGGAGCGGGAGATGTTGCCGCTGTGCGAGCGGGAAGGGATCGGGGTGATCCCGTGGTCCCCGATCGCACGCGGATACCTCGCACGCCCTCACGCGGAAATCGACGCCACGACCCGCGGCTCGACCGAAGAGCACCTGTACGAACACCCGTACCGGGAGGGCGGGGGCCGCGAGGTGAACGAGCGCGTCGCGGAACTGGCCGACGAGAAGGGTGTGAAGATGGCCCAGATCGCGCTGGCGTGGCAGTTCCACAGGGACGTCGTCGACGCCCCGATCGTGGGCACGACGTCGATCGAGCACCTCGAGGACGCCGTGGAGGCGCTCGAGATCGACCTGCGAGAAAGCGACGTCGAGTATCTGGAAGAGCCGTACGAGCCCGTCCGCGTCTCCGGTCACGACTGATCGACGGCGGCGGTACGACTCGCCAGCTTCGACGGCGGCGGTGCGAGCCGCGTGGGTCGACGGCTCGCCGACGGATCGCCCCGCCCGGAACCGTCAGTCGGAGGCCCGGTTACCCGCGATTCGGAACGGGTTCCGATCGGCGTCGTCCTCCGCCAGGCGCGCGTTCCCGCGGTCGGTGAGACGGTAGACCGCGGTCCCTCCCACCGACTCGATGTACCCCGCCTCCTCGAGGAACGCACACCGCCGTTCAGCGAGCGACACGTAAAGCCCCGTGCGACTCGCGATGATCGCAGGATACTCCGCGCCGTGATCCCCCAGGAAACTCATCACGCGCCTGTCCGCGTCGGTCAGTTCGTCTCCCCCGGTTCTACGCATCGTTACTGTGCCAAAGAGTACCAACTCACAAGTATCCACGGGGGAGTTCCAGGGAAATGAAAACGCCCCGCGATTCGACGGAAGGCCCCGTCGGGATGGGCCGAGGGCCCCACCGGACCGGCGGTCGGTTCGTAGCCGTCTCCGACTATCCGGGTTAGTTGGCGCTGATCACGTCGTCGATGCGGGCGATGAGGGTGGTGGCCTCGGTCGCGTTCCGGAACGCCTCCCGCTTCACGGCGGCGGGATCGAGGACGCCGTGATCGACGGGGTCGGCCACTTCGACTTCCCCGTCGATCGAGACGAGGCCGGCGCGGCCGTCGGCGTTGGCCGCCCGCAGGTCCGCGAGCGCGTCGATCGGGTCCTCGCCGTCACTGGTGGCCAGCGTGCGGGGGACGACGTCGACGGCGTCGGCGAACGCCTCGATCGCGAGCTGCTCCCGGCCGCTCACGCCGGCGCTCGCCTCCCGGATCGCCTCGGCGACGGCCAGTTCGACCGCGCCGGCTCCGGGGACGACCCCGCCGGCGGAGAGTGCGGCGACCGTGGCGTCGACGCCGTCGGTGACCGCCCGCTCGAGTTCGTCGAGCACGCCCTCGGTGCCGCCCCGCAGGAACAGCGTCACCGTCCGGTCGGCGTCGCCGCCCTCGAAGAACGCAAGCTCCTCGTCGTCGAACGCCTCGACGCGGACGGTCTCCGCGGCGCCGAGGTCGTCGGCTTCGATCCCGTCGACCGTGCCGAGCAGCCCGGCGCCCGTCGCCCGGGCGATCGTCCTGGCCGTCGAGCTGCTCGCGTCCTCGAAGACGACCACACCCTCGCGGGCGAGTATGCCCGCCGTCGTGTCCGCCACGTCACCGGTCGTGACCAGCACGTCGACGCCGGCCTCGAGGACGGCATCGGCCAGGTCGCGGAACTGCTGTTGCTCGCTCTCCACGGCGGCGTTCAGCTGGTCGACGCTGTCGATCCGATACTCTGCGTCGACCTCCGTCTCCGCCACGTCGAGGTCGTCGTCGAGCACCGCCACGTCGGCGTCGGAGACGGGTCCGGGTCGCTCCCGGCCGACGTAGTCGATGTCGGCCACGACCCCTTCGATCACCTCGGTGGCCGTGGAGGATCGACCCGACTGGGCCACGACTTCGATCGCGTCCCGGTCGGGTTCGCCGTCCTCCTCGACGTGGCGCACCGCCTCGACGACGGCGTCGGCCAGCTTCGCCGGCGTGATCCCCCCGGTGCCCTTGCCGGTCATCGAGGTCTCGGCGACCTGCCGCAGCGTCTCGTCGTCGAGCTCGCGGTCGAGCGTCAGCTCCTCGACGGTCTCGACGGCGACCTGACTCGCCTCGAGGTAGCCCTCGACGATCGTCGTCGGATGCACGCCGTCGTCGAGCAGCTCCTCGAGTTCGGAGAGCAGTTCCCCCGACAGCGCCGCGGCCGTCGTCGTCCCGTCGCCCACCTCCTCGTCCTGCGTCTCGGCGACGTCGACGAGCATCTCGGCGGCCGGGTGTTCGATGTCCATCTCGTCGAGCACCGTCGCGCCGTCGTTGGTGACGACGACGTCGCCGCTGTCGGACACCAGCATCTTGTCCATCCCGTTGGGACCCAGGGTCGACCGTACGGCCTCCGCGACCGCGCGCCCGGCCTGGATGTTGGCCGACTGGGCGTCGCGGCCGCTGGTGCGCTCGGTGTCCTCGCTCAGCACGAAGAGCGGCTGTCCAGCAATCCGACGCTGTCGCTGTGCTCCCTCTGACTCGGACATGAATGCGGAGGGGCCTTCGAGCGGTTCGATAAAAAATTTTTCTTCACGCGACGGCCCCGGTCAGTCGACGCCGACCCTCGCGGCCGCCGTCGCGACGTTCCACGGAGACCTCCCCGGACCGCAAAAGGTACTGTTGCTCGGTGTGTGTGCCTACGTATGGGTATTGATAAGCGACGACACGAGAGGAAGTTCGTCCGAACCTTCTTCACCACCCCGACGGCGGAGCAGGGCGAGGAGGACTCCGCGAAGAAACTCCGGGGCGCCATCGGACTCCGCGGGATGCAGGCCCCGGACGTCTGGGTGCCGGACAACGAGGACGCCACCGCGCCGTCCATGCGCGAGGAGGGCGCAGAGAACATCGCGGAGGTCGTCGCCGAGGGCGGCGCCGACTTTCCGGGCGAGATCCACCCCCGTGTGGTCTGGCATCGCGACGACCCGGCGACCCGGTATGAGGGGTTCGAGCAGATGCGGACGATCGCCGACCCGGAGAGGGGAGCGATCGAGCACATCGACGGCTTCGTGATTCCCGAGGTGGGCGACATCGACGACTGGAAGAAGGCCGACGAGTTCTTCACCATCCTGGAGGACGAGTACGGACTCGAGGAGGGGAGCCTCGCGATGTCGGTGATCGTCGAGAGCGGCGCGGCCGAACAGGCGATGACGAAGCTCCGCGAGGAGATGGGCAAGCCGACGAACAACCTCGAGCGGCTGTTCATGCTCGTGATCGGCGAAGTGGACTACACGAAGGACATGCGCGCGATCACGCCGACCGGGGCGCTACCGTCCTGGGACGAGATCCGTCACAACACCTCGAGCGCCGCGAGCGCGGCCGGGCTGATCGGCGTCGACGGTCCCTACGACGACATCCGCGACGTGGAGGGCTACCACGAGCGCATGACCGACAACCAGTCGAAGGGGCTGCTCGGGATCTGGTCGCTCACGCCCACGCAGGTCGTCGAGGCGAACAAGGGCCCGCTCCCGACGGAGAAGGGCTACTGGCTCATCGAGGCCGGCGGCCGCGAGGTCGAACTGGCGGCGGAGGACGGCGTCCAGGCGTACCGCGGCGACCAGCTCTCCCTCGAGCAGACTGACGACGGCTACCTGTTCTCCGTCGGGACCGACCAGCTCGAACTCGACGAGGAAGAACTCCGGGAGGAGCTGCTGGACCTCGTCTCCTACGTTCCCAGCATGGGCGACATCGTCGACTCGATGGAGGAGTTCGAGGCGGCCAAGGAGGCCGGCAAAGGTGCGATCGCGATGACCCAGTCGGCCACCCTTCGAATCGACGGCGTCGAGGTCGACGTCCAGCGGGACCGAATGTGGGACGAGGCGACGTACCAGGCTATGATGACGCCGATCAGCTTGTTCCAGGACGTCTACGAGAACCGGCCAGACCAGCACGACGAGCTCGCTGAGATGTACAGCGAGGACGTCCTCGAGCGAGCGATGGACGTCGGGAACTGACCGCCGTCTTCCGCGCCGGGCCGCTTTTATCCGACGACCGCCAACCGAGTCGCGTGCAGATCGTCGGCTACGCCACGGACGCGGGCGAGGGGACGGCCGGGCTGCTCTTCAGCGACGGCGACGGCGCGGAACCGGAGTTCCGGTCGCTCGCGCCGGGAACGGAGCTTTCACACACTCTGGGCGACAGGCGGTGTGCCGGAACCGTCCACGCCGGGGAGCACGTCGCCTGCGACGCCGAGGCTGCCCCCTACTGTTCCCAGCACGACCACACGTGGGTGTGCGCCCGGTGCACCGGCACCTGCCTGAAAGACGAGATGGACTGCCACGAGGAGCACGCGATCTACCTGGCGGCGTTCGCGCCCGACCGGTTCAAGGTGGGCGTCACCCGGCTGTGGCGGCTCGAGACCCGGCTCCGCGAACAGGGGGCCGACCGGGCGGCCCACGTCAGGACCGTGAAAAACGGTCGGATCGCCCGCGAACTCGAGGCGGGGATCGCCGCCCGAGAGGACCTGCCGGCCCCGATCTCCGACAGCGTCCGCGTCGCAGTCAAGCGGCGGGGGCTCGGCCGCGATGTCGACGCCGACGCGTGGCGCCGGCTGCAAGCGGCTTTCGATCCCCGCGAGACGTTCGAATTCGAGTACGGGCTCGACCTCGCGAAGCGCCCCGTGGCGGAGACGATGCTCACTGGCACCGTCCGGGGGACGAAGGGACGGATCCTGGTGCTGGACCGGGGCGGGTCGACCTACGCCGTCGACCTCCGGGACCTGGTCGGCCACGAGGTGGGGTCCGGGCGGAGCCCGCGGGACCGACAGTCGAGCCTCGGCGCGTTCGGATAGCGCCGATCGACCGGGTGTCTCACTCGAATCCGACGCGCTGGATCGCGGTCCGGACGCCGAGATAACCGATCGCGGCCACGACCGCGTAGCCGCCCACGAGGAACTTCGTCGTCGCCGTCGCGCTGTCGACGGCCAGCAAAGCGGCGGCGTTGATCGGGCTCCCGGGCAACAGCGTCGCTCCCGCAAACAGCGCGAGCACGCCCACCGAGTACAGGAACTGCGCGTCCCGGCGTCGCGGCGCAAGCACCGCGAGCCCGATCCCCATCGCCACGACCGCAGTCGCGAACGCCGCCACCAGCACGAGCAGCGTTCCCGGGTTCGCGACCGGCGTGTCGTTCGCCCACAGCAGCAGGATCCACAGCGCCGCCTGCGCCGGCGCGAGCCCGGCGGCGGCGAGGCTCTTCCCGTCGACGATCTCCGCGGTCGTCACCGGCGCGACCCGCAGCAGCTCGAGGGTGCCCCGGTCCAGCTCTTCGGTCACCGAGTCGACGATCAGCGACCCGCTGATGAACACCGGCAGGAACAGCAACAGCGGGAGCAACACCGTGTACGTGAACCCGTAGTACGGACTGCCGGTGGGGGGGTCGGGAAGCGGGAGTGGCTGCCGTTCCAGGTGGGCCCCGTTGCGTACCCGTTCGTCGCGCTCGAGCGCGCGCAGCGTCTCCTGCAGCTGCGTGACCACCAGCGTCGACTCGACGCTGCCGTCCGGCGCCAGGGCGGTCACCTGGATCCGTCCCTCCCGGCGTTGCGTCGCCAGCGTGGCGTCGACCACCCCGGCGTCGAACGCCCGGCGGGCGCTCGCGGGGTCGTCGTACGCCCGGGCGGAGATCCCGTCGACTTGATCGGCGGCGGCAATCAGCTCGTCGACCGTCTCGCCGGTGACCGCCACCTCGATCTCGTAACCGTCCAGGCTTCCGGGATCGTACAACGAGACCAGCCCGACGACGAGGAACGAGGAGAACGCGGCGATGAATAGCTGTATCGCGAGCGCGAGCACGATCGTCTTCTCCCTCCGCAGCACCGCGAGCTCCCGACTTGCGATCCTGATTCGCGGTCGGGACGGTCCGGCGTCGTCGCGGTCAGGCATACAGACTCACCACCCCGAAGTTGTACGCGGCGTGAATCAGCGTCGCGACCGCCACTGCCAGCGCGTACAGCCGGCGATTTCTCCGGGCTCCCAGCGCCGACACGGAGGCAGTGACGGCGTGGAGCACGAGGGGAGCAACCAGCAGGCCTGCGAGGACCACCCCCGGAAGCGTCTCCGCCCCCGCCACCCCGGCGGGGCCGAACGCCGCCCGGCCGAGTTCCAGCTCCGGCAACCCCACGAACTGGACGACGACGGTGGCCTTCTCCGCGAGGAAGAAGCCGATCCCGGACGCGACGCCGGCCGCCACCGCAGCCGGTGCGGCGGCGTCGAGCCGTTCGTCGAGGAAGCCGGCGTACAGGTGGAGGCTCTTCGCGAGTTCCTCGATCAGCGCGATCGTCACCAGGAGCAGCGGGATCGACACCCCGATCGGCAGGGCGAAAAGCACCGCGATCGCGAGCAGTTCCGCCACGAAGACGAACGGGACGAACACGGCGGTGAGTAGCGCGACCGACGCCGGCCCGGAGACCCGGACTGCGAGGGCGTCCAGCGCCTTCGCCGGCAACGGTTTCTGCGTGAACAGGTCTTCCTCGCGGTAGACGCCCGCGCCGAGCCAGAAACACACTGCCGAGACCAGAAACAGCGGGCCGGTCGAGAACAGGTACTCGCCCGCCCGGATCGCTTCCCCCTGGAGGTCGAGCACGACAAGCGTCAGCGGCGATATCAGCGCGATCGGGGTCACGTTCGTGAAGATCGCCGGCACGAACACGTACGTCGTGAAAAACACCGACACGGTGACGGTCACGAACGTGAGTTCCTTGAACGACCGGGCGAAAAGCGCCCCGAGAAACGTCGCCGCCAGGAACGCCAGCGCGACGGGGACGACCGCGAGCACCGAGACGACGCCTCCGCCCACGAGCACCGCGATCGCCGCCGTAGTCCCGATCGCACCGGTCAGGTACGGGAGCGTCTTCCCCGCGACGATGTCGAGCGGCTCCACGGGCGCGACGAGCAGCAGCTCCCCCCGGCGGTTCACGCGCTCGTCGAGCATCGAACTGCCGTACGCCTGGATCACGAAGTTCATCGGGATCAGGAAGACGAACGCCAGGATCAGCGAGGCGAAGGGGAACGGCGGGGAGATCTCGGCCGGCGAGCCGGCCGTTGACCCGCCGGACAGACCGCCGATCCCGCCCAGATCCGGGACTGCGAGCCCGTCGTCGTCTGAACCCGGGACTGTGGGACCGTCCCCGCCACCCCCCGCGTCCGACGGATCGCCGGCCCCGTCTCCGCCCCCGGAACCGCTCCCGCCCCCGGAACCGCTTCCGTCCCCGGTCGCGTCGTCGCTGCCGACCGTCGACCCGTCGGGCCCGCCACGCGGAACGTATCGGAGCGTCACCTCGACCGGGAACGCCGCCGACCGGTTCGGTTCGGCGGCCATCACTCCGTCGTTGTGCTCCCGGACTGCAGCCCGTAGCGTCGCCGCCGCCGCCCTCCCTTTGGGGCTCTCGACGGCCGTTACGCTGACCCGATCGACGGTCAGAGGGCCGTCGCCGGTCCCGGGGTCTCCCTCCCCATCCCCGAGGCTGCCTTCGACGCGGACGTCCGCCTCCGGTCCGAGCGTCGCGTCCGGGGGCCGCTCGGCGAGCCGATCGTCCCCCGCGACGACCGCCGCGTACGGGTCGTCGCCGTCGATCGCGACCCGGTAGATGTTCTGGTCCGGCGTGACGCCGCCCACGCCCGCCACCGCTGCCGCGCCCACGACACCGCCGGCCAGAAGCAGGGCGGCGACGCCGATCGCGACGGTGCGCCGATCCAGCGCGCCGGTCGCGGTGGCGACCTCCCAGCGAGCGATCCGGGCGATAGCGGCGATCCGACCGGGGCCGCCGTCCGTCTCGCCGCCGTTCGCCTCGCCGTCGCTGCTCGCCTCCACGCCGCCGTTCACTTCGCGGCCTCCGCCCGTTCGCCCTCGACGGACCGATCCGCCAGTTCGAGGAAGATCTCCTCGAGGCTCGACTCTCGGGTCCGGATGTCCAGCACCGTCCCCCCGGCGGCCTCGGCGCGTTCCCTGACCGATTCGACCCCGTCCATGCTTCCGCGAACCGTTCGGAACCGACGACCGTTACCGTCGTCTTCGCTCGCTCCGTCGGCCGGCTCGGAACCCTCGACCGGCACGTCGGTGAACACGTGGTAGCGGGTGTCGCCGTGTTCCGACCGGATCTCTGGAACGGTCCCCCGGGCGACGATCTCCCCCTCGTTCATGATGATCACCCGGTCGCAGACCGACTCGACGTGGTAGAGGTTGTGCGCGGAGAAGACCACCGTCTTCCCCCGGTCGCGCAGGTCCCGCGTGAACTCGAGCACGTAGTTGGTGGTGAGCGGGTCCAGCCCGGAGGCGGGTTCGTCGTACAGCAACACCTCCGGATCGTTGACGAGCGATCGGGTGATCGCCACCTTCCGTCGCATCCCCTTCGACATGTCGCCGATGCGGCGGTTCCGGTACTCCAGTTCCAGCCGATCCAGCGAGTCCTCGATCCGTTCGTCGGCGACCTCCCTGGGCACGTCGTACAGGTCGGCGAAAAACCGGAGGTACGATCGGGGGGTCATGTCCTCGTACAGCGGCGACTCCTCCGGAAGATACCCCAGGAGGCGCCGCATCGCCGGATCGCCCGCGTCGTATCCCGCGACCGTCGCAGTCCCGGCGGTCGGCTCCACCAGTCCCGCCAGCATCTTCAGCGTCGTCGTCTTCCCCGCGCCGTTGGGGCCCACGACGCCGAACACCTCCCCCGGTTCGACCTCGAACGTGGCGTCGACGACCGCCGGGAAGCCGGCGTACGTCTTCCGAAGCCCCGCGACTTCGATCATGCAGGCCAACCGTGTGAACGCTCGGGCTTATACTTCGGGGGGATCGACGCCGCGAAAGAAACGTGAAGCGGCGGCTACCGCTCGACACTACGCCGGGACGCCGCCGGAAAACCGCCGGTCACTCCTCTTCGCGTGCCGCTTCTCCGCCTCGTTCCCAGACGCCGCCCGCCGAAACGCCGGTCGGGGGCGTGTGGCTCACGTCTCGCATCGTCGCGTTGTTTGCCATCGTGCCTCTCTCTACCACGGACCTGGTATATAAACTCGTCCCGAAAGGGGACTTTTACACTATATACCGAATAAGGTTCCTTATATCCGGTTACCCGACGTTTCGCGCGTCGCAGGGGGGCCTCCCGCGCGAGACGCGACAAATTAAGTAGCGACGACCCGGCCGGTGAGCCATGGACGTCGACATCGGAAGCGCCCTGGGGACGGTGCCGGGGGTCTCCCGGGACGGGTTGGAACGGCTGGACGATCGCGTCGCGGACGCACACGCGCGCATCGAGCGCGGGCGGGAGAACGACGAGCACGGGTACGCCGCGTTGAACCTCCCGGAGACGTGCGATCCGGACGCGATCCGGGCGACGGTTTCCCCGTTCGAGGGCGCCGGCGCCGTGTTGACCGTCGGAATCGGGGGGAGCGCGCTCGGGGCCGCGACGCTCTCAGCGGCGGTCGACGGCGACGTCGACGCGTACTTCCTCGACAACGTCGATCCGGCCCACGTCCGGCGGCTGACGTCGTCGCTTCCGCTGGAGGAGACCGTCGTCAACGTCGTCTCGAAGTCCGGGGCGACCGCCGAAACGCTCGCGAATTTCCTGGTCGTCAGAGACGCGATGCGTCGGGCGGGCGTCGACTGGACCGATCGAACGTTCGTCACGACGGGCGCCTCCGGCAATCTCCGCGACCTCGCCGACAAGCACGGTCTGCCCTCCCTGGACGTTCCGGAGGGAGTTCCGGGGCGGTTCGCCGCCCTCTCGCCGGTCGGGCTGGCGTGCGTGGCGATCCAGGGGGGCGACGTCGAGGCCGCCCTCGACGGCGGGAGCGACGCCGCCGCAGCGCTCGAGGCTCCGGGTGCGGGATCGCTGTTCGAGACGCCGGCGTACGCGTACGGGGCGGTAACGTACGCGCTCGCCCGGCGTGGAGCCGCGGTCAACGCCGTGATGCCGTACGCGGAGTCGCTGGAGACGTTCGCGGAGTGGTTCGCCCAGCTGTGGGCCGAGAGCCTCGGGAAGGACGGGCTCGGACAGACCCCGGCGCGGGCGCTCGGCGCGACCGACCAGCACTCCCAGCTGCAGCTGTACCGTGCCGGCCCCCGCGACAAACTGGTGACGCTCGTCCGCCCGACCGACCGGCCAGCACAGCCGATCCCGGAGACGGACCTCGACGGGCTGTCGTACCTCGGCGGGTCGACGCTCGGGGAGCTGCTGGACGCGGAGTTCGAGGCCACGGAGGCGAGCCTCGCGGTCGCCGACCGGCCGTCCGTCCGGGTCGAGATCGAGCGGGTCGACGAGCGCTCGCTCGGCCGGTTGCTGTACGGGATGGAGGCCGCCTGCGTCCTCCACGGCGAGCTGGCGTCGGTCGACACGTTCGTCCAGCCGGCCGTCGAGTGGGGCAAACGCGCCGCCCGGGGGCTCCTGGGCGGTGGAGAGTTCCCCGAGGCCGAGGCGGTTCGCGACAGGGAGACGCTGCGCGTGGACGGCGAGTGACCCTGCGCCGTCCGCCGGCGGCTTCCCCTCGCTTCCCGTCGTCAAGTCCTTTCTGCCCCGGTGCTCGACCGACGCCCCTTTGGCCGGGTGGGCCGTACCCGAGCTGATGAGCGAATCGGTGGACTCCCCGGCCGGGCGGGCACTCGCCCCGGTCGCGTTCCGTCTCGCCCAGGGGATCGGCGTCGTGCTGATCGCCTTCGTTTTCGCCGTGGTGGTAGCGAGCGCCGGGGCCGGCGCGCTCGTGTCGGCCGGGCTCCTCCGGCCCGCGACCGTGCCGTACCAGGTGTCGGTAACGGTGTTCCAGTTCGTCGGTTTCTCGATCGCCATCGCCGGCTACCTGCTGGTGGCGGACGACGGCGAGCTGATCGGATACGGCGTCCCGACGCGGTTCGGGTGGGTTCTCGTGGCGGCCGGCGTCGTCGGCCTCTTAGCCGCCCAGTTCGGGCTCTCGTACCTGCTGACGCAGCTGGGGATCGAAGTGGGGGAAAACCAGGTGATCCTCCTCGGTCGGGAGGACCCACGGTTCTTCCTGTACATGATCGTGGTGTCGATCCTGCTCGTGGGGCCCATCGAGGAGCTGCTGTTCCGGGGCGTCGTCCAGGGGCTGCTCCGGCGGGCCCTGTCGGCATGGCCGGCGATCCTGCTCGCCTCGGTGCTGTTCGGCCTCGTCCACGTGTGGGCCGTCCAGGGAGCCACCGGCCAGCAGCTGGTGTACGCGGTCGTCGCCGCCGCGCTCGGACTCGTGCTCGGTTACCTGTACGAGCGGACGGGCAACGTCGTTGTTCCCGGGATCGCGCATGGAGTGTACAACGCGGTGCTCTTCGCGATCCAGTACGTGGTCGCGACGCAGGGTGTCGTCTGGTGATGGTTGTCGTAGGCCGCTGTGAACGGCCGGTATGGAGGCGGGATCCAGGACCAAGAGTCGGCGTGAGTTGGTTCACCCGAACAGTTCGAGGAACTCGTTGGTTCCCTCGTCGCTGCCGGCGATCACCAGCTCGTCCCCTTCCTGGAACCGGAACTCCGGCTCCAGGTCCGTGAACGTCTCGCCGTCCCGTTCGACGGCGACGACGGTACAGCCCGTTCGCTCCCGGATCCGGGCTCCGGACAGCGTCTCCCCGTCGAGCGCGGGGGCGGTCGTCTCGAGGACCTCGACGTTGGTACCGACCGAGAGAATCTCCTCTTCGAGAATCGTCGACGCGATCGACCGCCCGCTCACCGTCGCGAGCGACAGCACGTAGTCCGCCCCCGCGCGGTATATCTTCGGAAGGGACCGGGTCCGTTCGGC
>JAZKTH010000186.1:0-3987 GCA_036625675.1 Haloferacaceae archaeon | reverse complement strand
CGGCGTCGCCGCCGCCGACGACGAGCATGTCCTCGCCGCGGAAGAAGGCGCCGTCGCAGGTGGCACACGTCGACAGCCCGTATCCCATCATCTCGTCCTCGCCGGGGATGCCCAGCGTTCGGGCGGAGGCACCCGAGGCCGCGATGAGGGCGTCGGCGGTGTACACGTCCCCGTTCGTGAGTTCGACGCGGAACGGCCGGTCGCTGGCGTCGACGTCGGCGATGATGCCGTTTTTCACGTCCGCGCCGAACTTCTTCGCCTGTTCCTTCATCCGATTTATCAGGTCCGGCCCGGAAAGCCCCTCCGGGAACCCGGGGTAGTTCTCCACGTCCGTGGTGAGCGTGAGCTGTCCGCCCGGCTCGTCGCCCTCGAACAGCAGCGGTTCGTTGTTGGCGCGCGCAGCGTATATCCCGGCGCTGAGCCCGGCGATGCCGGTCCCGGCGATGATCAGTTTGCGATGTTCGACCACGTCTTCCGACATACCTCCCCGTTTGCACCTCCCGCGTATGTACGTTTTGATATTGCCTCAATAGCACACAACTACCTGGGGCCGCGGGATCCCCGTGAGCAACGCCTATCCGGGTCGGCGCGCAATCGGGTGACATGCCCGCCGAGCTGGAGGAGAAACTCGACCGGTACGAACGGATGCTCGCGGACGCGCTCGAGGCCGCCGAGCCCGTCCCACCGGACGGGACGCCGCTCTCGACCGCGGCCGCCGACTGCCGGGAGATGGCACGCTCCTACCTCGACGACGGCCGTCACTTCCGGGAGAACGACGACCCCGTGAACGCGCTGGCGTCGTACTCGTACGGGTACGGCTGGCTCGACTGTGGGGTGCGGATGGGCCTGTTTTCGGTTCCGGGGGACAGCGACCTGTTCACGACCTGATGACCGTCGGCCGACAACAAACAGTGTCAGTCCACGTCCGGCTCCAGCGTCCGCTCGACGACGTCCTCGACGGCCTCCTCGAGCCTTTCGAGCCGGTCCCGGTGGGCGATCACGAGCCGGTAGGCGACGACGTAGCCGACTGCGGTCGCGAGAACCGCCAGGATGAGGTTCCCGAGCACGAGCCGGGCCACGATCTCCGGGCCGGCAGACAGCGAGATGTCGGCCCGGGAGACCCCCTCGACCGGCCCGAGGATGTACGTCCCGAGCGTGAAGCTGCCGGCGTAGACGCCCCACTTCACGACCGGGTTCAAAACCAGCACCGACGCGAACAGCGCGATCTTGCTGATCGACCTGAACAGCGCCGCGAGCACGACGAACAACAGTAATCCGGTGCCGAGCGTCGGCAACATCGTGATGAACACGCCGACGGCGAAGCTTCCGGCGACCTCTCTCGGCGTGTGGTCCTCGGCGAACGCCCGCGCGAGTTCCCCCCGGATCCGGTCGCGATACTCCCCGAGCCGTTCGACGATCATTCGCCGGATGGTACGTCGTGCAACAGTGAATAGCTATCGGCGCAGGAAATCCCCTACTCGAAGCGGTAGGTCGGGCCGTCGGGACCGTCCTCGACCTCGATCCCGGCCTCCTCGAGCGCGTCCCGGAGTTCGTCGGCCCGCTCGTAGTTGCCGGCCTCCCGCTCCCGTTCGCGGACCTCTAGGACGAGTTCGACCAGCTCCCCGGCGAGGGTCACCTCACCGTCGGTGGCCCCGTCGAACTGCAGGCCGAGGACGTCCTCGCCGAACTCCTCGAACGTCTCGATCGACCGGCGCAGCCCCCGATAATCGTAGGTCTCGTTCCCCTCGACGTGCCGGTTGACCGCGGTCGCGAGCTCCAGGAGCGCGGTGGTCGCCTCCCGCACGTTGAAGTCGTCGTTCATCGCCGCCGCGAACGACACCCGCGTCTCGTCGACGGCAGTCCGGAGCTCCTCGTCGCCGGCTTTCGTCCCGGCGTCGGCCGAGTCGGCGGCCTCCACGGCGGTCTCGTAGGCCCGCTGGAGGCGCTCGAACCGCTCCCGCGCCTCCTCGATCGCCTCCTCCGAGAGCGCCTGGTCGGTCCGGTACTGCGCGCCCGCGTAGAAGGTACGGACGACGTTCACCCCCAGCTCCTCGAGCGCGTCCGAGACCGTCCAGTAGTTCCCCAGGCTGGAGCTCATCTTCTCGCCGGCGGTCTCCAGCAGGCCGTTGTGGAGCCAGTAGCGCACGAACGTTTCCCCGGTGGCGGCCTCGCTCTGGGCGATCTCGTTCTCGTGGTGGGGGAACACCAGGTCCCGCCCGCCCATGTGGATGTCGATGGTCTCCCCCAGGTGCGTCATCGACATCGCCGAACACTCGACGTGCCAGCCCGGCCGTCCCTCCCCCCACGGTGACTCCCAGGTCCGTCCGGAGGGGAGCGATCCCCCGTGTTCGTGTTTCCGGTGCTCCCGGATCGCCGACTCGCTCACGCCGTCGGCCTTCCACAGGGCGAAGTCCGCTGGATTTCGCTTCTCGGAGCGCTCGGCGGGGTCGCCCTGGGCCTCCAGCTCCTCGAGTTCCTGATTCGAGAGCCGACCGTAGCCGTCGAACTGAGTGACGTCGAAGTACACCGAGCCGTTCGACTCGTAGGCGTACCCTCGGTCGACCAGCCGTTCGACGAGGTCGACGATCTCGGGAACGTGTTCGGAGACCCGGGGATACACCTCCGCCCGCCGGAGGTTGAGGCCCCGCATGTCAGCGAACACCCCTGCGGTGAAGTGGCGTGCGACGTCCGCTTCCGTCGTCCACTCCTCGCGTTCGCCCGCCCGGGCGGCGATCTTCTCGTTGACGTCGGTCACGTTCTCCACGTGGCGGACGTCGTAGCCGACGTGTTCGAGCCACCGATGGATGACGTCGGCGTGCACCCACGCGCGGGCGTGCCCCAGATGGGCGTCGTCCGAGACCGTCAACCCGCAGACGTATAGCAGCACCTCGTCGCCGTCGACTTCGAACGTCTCTCGCTCGCCCGACAGGGTGTTGGTCACGGAGATGGTCATCGCAGTTCCGTATCCACGGCTCGCGTTTCAAAGCGTCGAAAGCGCGGAACGCGTCGAACGCGCCGGAGGAGCGGGTTTCACTCGTCCTCGTCGGGTTCGGTCTCGACGACCTCGATCACCGACAGGGGGACGTCCCGGAGAGCGCCGCCGACCTCGCTTTTCGCGATCCGGGCGGCGTGCTCCTCACCGTCGGCGTTGAAGATGTCGATCTCCAGGAGCAGGCCGACGAGCGCCGTCTCCGCCGCGATGTACGCCGAGTCGAACGGCTCCCCGCAGGCGGGGCAGGTGGTCACGCCGACGTCGACCTCGACGTACTCCTTGTCCTGCTCGTTGAGCCGTCGGCCGGCTTCGCTCACCGCGACCCCGATCGCGTCGTCGACGTCCTCGACGTCGCGAACGAGCCAGGCTGCCTCCATCGCTACGAGATAATTGCTCATGTCCACGCAAACGACTCCCGGGGTTTCGTGTCTTGCGGTTCGACCGTCCGGCGTGGCTGCTCGAACCCGCGCCGATCCGAGCCCTATCGAGACGGTCGAACTTCGCCGTTGGAGGGGCGCACGAGACCGTTTCGTTCCGCGTAAGTTACGAGTCACCAGCGCGCTGCTACTCCCTGTAATCGACGATGAGACCGCCGATCGCTCCCGTCCCCCGGCGTCGATCCCCGACCGAGAAAAACGCAAGACAGCGTCGACTTCACTGGTCGAGGGCTCCCGATAGGTTTATATACGGGTGAACTCCCACCCCCGGACAGGCAATGATCCAACGCGCACGCAGCGCAGTCCTGCTCGGAATCCACCAGCTCACCGTCGCGGCCGGAATCCTGCTGTTCCCGGTCGCGCTGTTCGCGAAGCGGCTCGGGCTGGTGTTTCCGCTGCACCGGCTCCTCGGCGAACTCCAGACGGCGGTCGAAGGCCACACGGACGACTGATTCTCCACGCTCGGATAGGGTCCCCGACGCTGGGATACGTCCCACGACGTTCGGGACTACCGGAAGCTCGGTGTCGTTAAGTCCGTCGGGACCGACCTCCGGACAT
>JAZKTH010000019.1:0-21567 GCA_036625675.1 Haloferacaceae archaeon | reverse complement strand
CCCCGCGCTGTCGACGAGTGCGTCTCGGCCCCGCGCTGTCGACGAGTGCGTCTCGATCGACGCGCTCGAACGCACGGCTGTGTACTGTGCACTCCCTACCGTTTGCAACACTCACTGAGAAGACGCCAGTTCTGCCTTCGTTGCTTCCATCCCCAATTGTTCCAACTCCCAGTCGAGGTACTCACGTAGGCCGTCTTCGAGAGGGCGATGCTCGATATCCAGTTCGCGTTCGGCTTTCGAGTTGTCGACGAGTACTTCGCCGCTGGTGAAGAACGCCAACAGCTCGCTTTCGAATCCCTCCGGCGGGCGGGTAACGATCTCGGCAACGGACACGCCCCGGCTCATGACTTCAAAGAGGGTGCTGGGAACCGATCTGGGAGCCGGGATGCCCGTCAGGTCCTCGACGACCTCGAGGACGTGGGGCACGCTGCGGGATTCGCTCGCGATGATGTACTCCTCACCGGGCGTTCCCTCGTTCATCGCCCGATGCAGGTTCGCGGCCGTGTCTCCCACGTAGTCCCATGGGAGCGTGAAGTCATCCGGAATCATCGGGAGTTCCTGTTTGAGGTGGCCCTGGAAGGCCGTCCGAGGGGTGCCGCCGTAGGCTTTGTCCCCCGGTCCGTAAACGGCCCCGAGGGTGGCGATCACGAGCGGGAGCCCGTCGTCGATCATCGGTCCGGCGACCTCGTAGTGGGCCCGCCATTTCGTCTCCTGATAGACCGACGGGAAGTCGTTCGGTGAACGATACGACTCGTCGACATAGTCTCCGTCAGTATTGCCGTATGCCCCGACGGTGCTGACGTAAACGCCCTTTGGCACGTCGAGTTCGTCCATCAATTCCAGGACGTTTCGAGTCCCCTCGACGTTGATGCGCTCGGCCTCGTCTACGTTCCACGGACCGGGTCCGATTTGGAACCAGGCTGCGAGATGGAAGACGCCGTCCACGCCCGCCATCCCCTCTCGAAAGCTCTCCTTGTCGGTGATGTCCCCCTCGACGACCTCGACACCGTCGGGGAGGTCCGAGGCGTTCGACCGGGAACGGGTCAAGACGATCACGCTGTGACCGTTCCCCAGGAGTTCGTCGACCAGATGCGATCCGATGAATCCCGTCCCCCCTGTTACGAAGTACTCCATACGTGTGGCGTGTTATCACTACACATTAAATGCGGGGGGTCGTCAGTGCTCCCGAGAGGAACCCGCCCGGCTCCGTCCGCCGGATACGCCCTATCTTGCAACGGGTTTCGGTCGTCTCTGGCAGAGAACGGGGCGATTTCTCGACGTCCGCCCGAACGTTTGATATCGCGTTATTTGCTTTACGAACGGCGCGATCCAACGCAGCGAGCTTTTATCCGCCGCGTCCGGAACCCGACTCATGGTACAGAACGTCGCCGGGGTCATGCCGGAACTCGAGCCGGAGGACTTCTATCTCCTGTCCGGAATCGAGCACGGGATGCGCTTCTCCGAGTGGGTGCGCCGCGACAAGGTCCCGGAGTACGCCGACCTGACGCCCGAGGAGGTGGGCTATCGGCTCGACAGGTGCATGCGCCGGGAGCTGATCGAGCGCAAGACGATCCAGTACGAGGGGTACCGCCTGAAGTTCGAGGGGTACGACGCGCTGGCGCTGCGAACCTTCGCCGAGCGGGAGACGGTCACCGACGTCGGCTCGCCCCTCGGGGTGGGCAAGGAGTCGGACGTCTACGAGGCCCGGTCGTTCGAGCCGCTGGCGCTGAAGTTCCACCGCGAGGGATACACCAACTTCCGCGAGGTCCGCAAGGAACGGGAGTACACCGCCGACCGCCAGCACGTCTCCTGGCTGTACACCGCGCGCAAGGCGGCCGAGCGGGAGTACGAGGTGCTCGAGACGCTGTTCCCCGACGTGTCGGTTCCCCGTCCGGTCGATCAGAACCGCCACGCCATCGTCATGGGGAAGTTCGAGGGCGTCGAACTCCCCCGGGCGCGCCTCGACTCCGGCCAGGTCGTGGGCGTGACCGACCTCGTGTTGCGGGAACTCGCGACGGCACACGACCGGGGGTTCGTCCACGCCGACATGAGCGAGTACAACGTGGCGGTCTCGGAGTCCGGGGTCGTGATCTTCGACTGGCCGCAGGCGGTCTCCACCGACCACGACAACGCCGCGGACCTCCTCCGCCGCGACGTCGAGAACGTGATCGGGTACTTCCGGCGAAAGTACCCCAACGACGTCCCGGAATCGACCGACGTGGCGGCCGTGTGCGGTGCGATCGCGGACGGTTCGTTCTCGTCGATCCGGGAGTGTTCGACCGAATAAATTACATATCGCGATATAGAACTGCCGGTCCCGGGGGTCGACACTCTCCGTGCGTCGATTTCTCGGTGTGTGTGTTCGACACGAACAGTGAAGCCAGTGGGCCGGAAAGAACGGGACGAGCATGCCACTCACTGATGATCCGACGATTCTCGTTCCCGTCGACGTCTCCGAGGTGGAACCTCCCGATCAGGCGATCCTTGATGTCCTGAGTTCGGTCAATATCGTCGTTCTCGGCTACTATCCCGTTCCCAAGCAGACGGCCCCCGCGCACCTCAAAGGAGAGCACGAGGCCGAAGCGGCACAGCGTTTGGAGAACGTCGTGAACGGGTTCGCTCGTGGCGAACGCGACGTCGAGGACGTCCTCGTATTTACGAAGGACCGGCGGGACACGATCGACCGGATCGCGGATCAGTACGACTGTGATGCCGTGTTCGTTCCCGGCGAGACGGGCCCCGTCGAACGCGTTCTCGTCCCGCTGCGTGGGGATGTGAACCTCGAGCGAATCGTCTCGCTCGTCGGCGATCTGGTTCGGGCAAGCGACGCCGAAGTTACGTTGTTCCATTCGGTCCCCGAGGGGACTGATCCGAGTCAGGGCGAGTTTATCCTCCGCGGCGCCGCCGATCGCCTCTCCGAGGAAGGCGTCGATCGCGACCGGATCGACTGGAAACTCTCGGAACGCGACTCCCCGAAGCGAGAGATCATCGACCTCGTGGCGGACTACGACCTCGTCGTCCTCGGGGAGTCGGAACCGTCACTTCGGGACCGCATTCTCGGCGCGGTGGTGACGCCGATCCTCGACGCGATCGAGAAGCCGGCAATCATCGTGAGAGACGTCGAATGAGGATCTCTGTCCGATGAACGCGAGAGTTACTCCACGAGTGGCTGCACGGAGGGTTTCGGGGACACGGTGCACCGATGAGTGACAAAACCGGACAACTCGAGCGAAACATCGGGTTTCTCGAGGCGATGACGCTGGGTGGCGGCACGATGATCGGTGCGGGAATTTTCATCCTGCCGGGGATCGCCGCGGAGGGGGCCGGCCCCGCGAGTTCGATCTCGTTCGTGATCGCCGGCTTCGTCGCGCTGCTCGCAGCCCTGTCGCTTTCGGAACTGGCGACCGGGATGCCGGTCGCCGGGGGGAGCTACCACTTCGTGAACCGGGCGCTCGGTGGGTTCTTCGGGAGCATCGTCGGCTGGGGGATGTGGACCGGGCTGATGTTCGCGAGCGCCTTCTACATGATCGGATTCGGGCAGTATCTCGTCGAACCCATTCCGTTCCTCGACGGCCGGGCGCTCGTCATCCTCCTGGGGCTCGTCGGCCTCGCGCTGATAGTGGGTGTCAATTACTACGGCACGGAGGAATCGAGCCAGCTGCAGAACATCATGATCGGCACCGAGACCGCCATCGTGCTTGCCTACGTCGCCCTCGGCCTGTTCTTCATCGAACCCGCGAACCTCGATCCGTTCGCACCGACGGGACCGAGCGGTATCATCGCCACCACCGGCGTCGT
This sequence comes from Haloferacaceae archaeon, assembly GCA_036625675.1. GTDB lineage: Archaea > Halobacteriota > Halobacteria > Halobacteriales > Haloferacaceae > Halalkaliarchaeum. The sequence goes on along the minus strand of JAZKTH010000019.1, from coordinate 17,769 downwards.
CTTCGTCTCCTTCCTCGGATTCGAGATCATCGCGACCGTCTCGGGGGAAGTCAAGAACCCGAGCCGGAACATCCCGCTGACGATGATACTCTCGGTCGTGCTGGTCACGATCCTGTACGCGTTCGTCATGGTCGTCACTACCGGGGTCGTTCCATACGAGACGTTGGGGGGCTCGCTCGTTCCGGTTTCGGACGTCGCGGTCGTGTTCATGGGCACCATCGGCGTGGTGGCGATCGTCGCCGCCGCGGCGATCGCGGCGATCTCCAGCTCGAACTCCTCGATTCTCGCGGCGGCACGCGTAAACTACGCCATGGGCCGGGACGACATAATGAGCGACTGGTTGAACGTCACTCACGATCGATTCGGCACCCCCCATCGAGCGATCGTCGCCACCGGGGCCGTCACGGCGCTGCTGATCGCCGCAGGGCTCAACATCGAGACGATCGTGGCTCTCCTGGCCGAAGTGGCGAGTTTCAGCTTCCTGGTTTCCTACTCGCTGGTCCACGTCGCGCTCGTCGTGTTTCGCCGTGCCGACCCCGAGGAGTACGAACCGACGTTCGAAATCCCCGACCCGCTGTATCCGGCAGTTCCGATCCTCGGGATACTGTTTGCGCTCCTGGTCATCTCGCAAATGGCGACCACCATCATCCTTCTCGGCCTCGGAATCGTCGGTCTCGGCGTCGGCTGGTACGTCATCTACGTCAGGGATCACGCTATCGACACCGGCCTCATCAGCGATGCGACCTCCCCGGTGTCGGACCCGTACAGGGTCGTCGTCCCCGTCGCAAACCCGGGGACGCAAACGGATCTGATCCGCCTTGCGGCGGCCACCGCACGCGCCCACACCGACGAGGGGACGCCCGAACTGGTGGCCGTCAACGTGCTTCAGGTCGCGGACCCATCGCCACAACAGAACCTCGAAGCCGAGCGGCTGGAGCACCAGCGCGACCTCCTCGAAGCGGCCCGGGAAATCGCGACGGAGATGGATGTCCATCTGCGAACGGTGGCTCTGAGCGGAGCACGCGTCGACGAGACGATTCTGGAGGCGATCGTCGAGGAAGACGCCGATCAGGTGCTGCTCGGCTGGCGGGGAACGCTGACGCGACAGGGACACGTCTTCGGTCCAAACCTCGACTCTGTCGTCGAGAAAGCACCGTGCGAAGTCACCCTCGTCGCGCTTCACGACGAGACGATCGGTACCCCCGTTGCGCTCGCAAGCCCCGGTCCACACTCGCCCGTCGCCGCACGGCGGGCAGTCGATTTCGCGACCGTCGATGGGACCGTGCCGACGCTTTTGAACGTCCAGCAACCGATGGCGGATGGCGACGTCGACGCATTCAAACGGGGGAACGCGGTGATCGAGGAGGTTGCCGACCGGGCAGGGCTCGATCCGGAGGAGTACGAGTGCGAGGTGGTCGTCGATGACGACATCGAGACGGCGATACTCGACACGGTCAATCGCTACAACACGATTTGTGTCGGTCTCTCCGAACGGAGCGAGGCGTCTCGCGTGATGTTCGGCACGATCGCCGAACGCATCAGTCAGGAGGCGACGAGCAACGTCGGGATCGTTCGTGGGACTCGGAACGGCGAGGGATCTAGCCGGAAGTAGCTTGGAGAACCGCTGTCCGGGTGAGGTCCTCCGCCCCGTTCGCTCGGACACCTCGCGCGTCTCGTACGTGTCCGCCACGCTCCAACCGCCCGAACCGACACGTATAAGTTGTTTTAGGCACGCCTAAACCCATGGATGGACGAGAGACGCCGTCCGGCGGAACCGCTCGAAGGCGGTTCCTGGCCGGAACGGGTGCGCTCGGGATCGTCGGGCTCTCCGGCTGTCTGGGGTCGCTCGGTGGCGAAGACGAGGAGCCGACCGAGTCGGTGATCGGTCAGATCGGCTCGGGCCGGGAGGGGCGGGACGCCCCCGGCGGGACGCCCATGGCGGAGATGCCGCCGCTCGAGGGGGAACTCACCGTCTACTCCGGACGCGGGGAGTTCCTCGTCGGCGACCTGATCGGGTACATCGAGGACCAGTACGAGGACTTCACGCTCACCCCCCGATACGGCGGATCGACGGACCTGGTGAACCAGATCGTCAACGAGGGGAGCGGCTCCCCGGCCGACGTGTTCTACTCGGTCAACGCCGGGGCGCTCGGCGCCCTGGCCGACGAAGGCCGAACCCGCGGGCTCTCCGAGGAGGTCCTCGGAATGGTTCGGTCGGAGTTCCGAACCGATCAGTGGATCGGCACGTCCGGCCGGGCGCGCACCGTGCCGTACAACACGGACGCGTACTCCGAGGGGGGCATGCCCGCGGACGTCATGGCGTATCCCGACGAGTTCGACGGCGATCTGGGCTGGGCGCCCCAGTACGGTTCCTGTCAGGCGTTCGTCACTGCGATGCGGCTCCTCGAGGGCGAGGAGACCACCCGGGAGTGGCTGGAGGGCGTGGTCGAGGCGGGAATCCAGGATTACCCCGACGAGTTCGCGGCGTGCCAGGCGATCGCCGACGGCGAGATCGACGCCGCGTTCACGAACCACTACTACATCCAGCGCGTCCTCGACGGCGATCCGGACGCACCGATCGCCGCCGCGTTCACCCGCGGCGACGCGGGGGCCGTCTTCAACGTCGCGGGGGCCGCCGTCGTCGACAGCGCCGCCGACGCGACGCTGGCGGAGAACTTCGTCCGGCACCTCCTCTCGGCGGAGGCACAGGACTACTTCGCGCGATCGACCTTCGAGTACCCGCTGATCCCCGACGTCGAGCCGATCGGCGACCTCCCGACCATCGACGAACTCGACGTGCCCGACATCGACCTCTCGCGGCTGTCGGATCTCGAACCGACGATCGATCTGATGCGCGACGCGGGCATCGACGTCTGAGTTTCGGATCTCGACGTGACTCCCCTTTCGCCTCGCAGTTTGCTCCGCCAGCGTCCTCGAATTCGCGTGGTGATTCGCCGGGGACTGAGGCGGCTCGGACCGATCCCCCTCCTCGCCGGTCTCGTCGCGGTGCTCTCGGGGGTCGTCGTCTTCCTCGTCGCTTCCACCGTCTTCGCGTACCACTCGAGCAACCACGACGAGGGGGTGTATCTCCTCCAGGCGGCGATGCTCCTCGAGGGACAGCTCGAACTCTCCGCCGGCGACCTGGCGGGCGCCTTCCGACCGTGGTTCTTCGTCCAGGACGGCGGTCGACTCTACCCGAAGTACACCCCGGTCCCGGCCGCGATGTACGCCGTCTCGATGGCCGCCTTCGGGGAGCCCCGGGTGACGCTTGCCGCCGTCGCCGCGGGGAACGCGTCCCTCGTTTACCTGCTGGGCGCTGCGGCGTTCGACCGCCGCGTCGGCCTCGTCGCTGCGGTCCTGTTTTCGGCCTCGCCGCTCGCGCTGATCACGACGTCGACGTTCCTCCCGTACGCGCCGACGACGTTCCTGAACCTGCTGTTCGCGGTCGCCTACCTTCGGAGCGTCCGCGACGGATCGGCCGTCGCCGCCGTCCTCGCGGGGGTCGCGATCGGGCTCGCGTTCTTCGCCCGCCCCTACACCGCCGTCCTGTTCGCCGCGCCGTTCGTTCTCCACGCGGCGTTTCGCGTCGCCTCCGCGCTCCGGCGGTGGGGCAAGCTCCCGGACTCCGACCACGAGCCCCTCCCCGACGTCGTCCGTCGCCACGGCCTCACGGCGGCTCTCGGGCTCCTCTTCGTCGGCGTCACGCTCGCGTACAACTACCGCCTCACCGGGTCGCCGCTGCTGTTCCCGTACGAGGCGTTCGCCCCACAGGACGGCCCCGGGTTCGGTCGGCGGCGGATCCTGAGTCACTCGATCGCGTACACGCCGGCGACCGCCCTCGAGGCGAACGGGTACGTCCTCCGGCAGTTCGCGACGCGGTGGTTCACCGCCGGCCCGATCGGAACGGCGCTGGCACTCGGGGGACTGACGTTCGCCGCCGGGCGCTGGCGCCGGGGAACGGGCGTCGTCGCCCGCGGGGACGCCCACCGCCGCTTCGAACGTACCGCGGGTGGCCTGCTCGCGGCCCTGTTCGTGACGGTTCCCCTCGGCAACGTCTTCTTCTGGGGGAACTACAACGTCCTCGGAACCCCCGCCGATCCGACCGACGGACTCGTCTCGCAGTTCGGCCCGTTCTACCACTTCGACTTGCTCGCGCCCCTCTCCCTCTTCGCTGCGGTCGCGGCCGTCGCCGCCGGTCGGGCCGCGCTCGCCGCCCGGCCGTCGCTCGCCGCCCGGTTTTCATCCGAAACCGCGACCGTACTCGTCGTCGGGCTGCTCGTCGCGAGCGTTCTGGTCGTCGGCGGGATCAACGCTGTGGTGGCGTCCGGGCCCCTCGAGCGGAACGCCGCCCACGCCGACAAGTACGCGACCGCCTACGAGCCGATCGAGCGGGAATCGTTCGACGACGCGCTCGTGTTCGTCCCGACTCCCTACGGCGACTGGCAGAATCATCCCTTCCAGTACCTCCGGAACGGTCCCGGCTTCGACGGCCCGGTCGTGTACGCCCTCGACCGGGGACCGGACGGCGACTTCGCGGTGCTGGACGCCTATCCGGATCGGCAGTACTACCGGTACACCTATCGGGGCGAGTGGACCCCGAAGCCCGACCGGCACGTCGCGCCGAAGCTCGAACCCCTGGAGATCCGGAGCGGCGCGGAACTTTCCGCCGAGACCGTCGTGGGCGTCCCGGACCGCGTGGAGCACGCGAGAGTCCGCCTCGAAACAGTGGCGGGGACTCACTCACACACAGCCTACGGCGTCGACGACCCGGGAGAATCGCTCCGCGTCGACTGGTCGATCGACGGGGACGTCGCCCGGCTCGGTGCCGCCGGGGCGGAGTCCGCCGTCCGGCTGGGGGGGACCGACGTCGTCGTGTTGACGATCACGCTCGTCCAGCCCGAGGGGTCGACGCTCACCTACCGACAGGAGACCACGGTTCGCGCCGGCTCCGACGGCGTCGAGGTGATCTGGCCGCCGGAACGGTACGTCTGCTCCCTGGTGACGGACTGCGGTACCGCCGGCACGTACCTCCCGGATCGCCCGGACGCTCACCGGTCCGGGGTCTCCTTCGAGACGCGGATCGAACCGGTCGAGTGACGGCACGCCCCGGCTCGGCGGAGGGACGGTCGCGGAACCTCGCCGACCGTCTCACCCGAGCCGCTCTTCGAGGCAGACGTTCAGGATCGATCCCGCGATGGCGGCCCCGCCCTGGATCGGGTCGAGCTTCGACTCGCCCGCCCGCTCCCGGTAGTCGATCGGGTGTTCGCGCACCTCGTAGCCGCGCATCGCCGGTCGGATGAGCAGTTCCGCGGAGAGCCCGGTGTTTTCCGTCCAGTCGATCGACTCGACGACCTCGCGCCGGTAGGCGCGCATGCCCGTGGTGGTGTCGTGGACGCGCCGGCCCATCAGCAGGCTCGCGAGCGACGCGAACAGCCGGTTCCCGAGGCGGTTGAACGCCGGCATCGCGTCCGCACCGTGGTAGAGCCGGTCCCCACTGACGACGTCGTACCCCGCGTTGATCGCCTCGAGGAACTCGGGTAACTGCTCCATCGGGTAGGTGTCGTCGCAGTCGGTGGTGACGACGACCGGCCGGTCGGACGCGAGCAGCGCCTCCCGAACGGCGACGCCGTACCCCTGTGGTGCCTGTTCGATCACGCGCGCACCGTGTTCGCGGGCGATCTCCGGCGTCCGGTCCGACGAGCCGTCGACGCAGACGACCTCGGCCTTCCCGTCGGTGACCGTCGCGACGTCGCTCAGAACCGTTCCGATGGCCGCCTCCTCGTTGTACGTCCCCATCACGACGCTGACGTCCGCGAAGGTGTACTGGTCCTCGTCCGGGGCGATCCCGTCGCGGGCGGCCCAGTCGCTTGCGGTCGATTTGCGGACGGTCGCGTCGGGGGTAGCCGGAGATGTCCTCCCTGCGTCGGCGACTGACGGTCGGCGTGGTTCGCTCATCGTCTGCCACTTGCACCGAACGTACTTGAGTTTTAGGTTCGCCTAAAACAGTAGCTCACAGCCACGACGCCAGGTCCCCGGCCGCACGCAGCGCGAGCGCAGCGATCGTGAGCGTGGGGTTCACGGCTCCTCCCGTAGGGAAGACGCTGCTCGAGGCGATCCAGCAGTTCTCCAGGTCGTGGGTCCGGAGCCGGGGCGTGACGACGCTGTCGTCGGGATCGGCCCCCATCCGAGTGGTGCCCATGTGGTGGTATGCCGGGCCGGTGTTCTCCGGTCCGACCTGCCAGGTCACGTCGGCGCCGAGTTCCTCGAGCACTTGCTGCTGGAGTTCGTTCGCCCGTTCGAGCGTGCGCAGCGTCCGGTCGTCGACGTTCCAGTGGACGTCGGGCACGGGGTTGCCGCGATCGTCCGTTCGTTCGGGGTCGAGCGCCACGTAGCTGTCCTCCCGCGGGAGCTGCTCCACGAGTGCGCCGATCGCGACGTGGTGGCCGTACTCGCCGCGCAGCCGTTCGAGCAACGCGGTTCCCCAGTCGTCGCCCGAGAGGGCCATCTCTACCGGCGAGGGCCCGGCGTAGTTGAAGAACTCCAGCTTGAACGGTCCCACCTCCTCGTCGGCCTCGTCGTAGAACTGGTGACACTCGCTGGTGAGGAACCCGACGTGGTTCTGTCGGGTCGGCTCTTCAAGCACGCCGCCGGTCCCCGCGAACAGGTGTTCCATGAAGTACTTCCCCACCGTACCGCTGGAGTTGGCGAGGCCGTCCGGGTACGCGTCCGACGCCGAGAGCAACAGCAGCCGGGGCGTCTCGACGCCGCCGCACGCGAGGACGAAGGCGTCGGCCTCCTGCCGGTGCTCGGTCCCGCCGGGGGTCGCGTAGACGGCGGCAGTCACCCGATCGGCGTCGTGGTCGAGATACTGCACAGGCGCGCGGTCAAGAACCGTCGCTCCTTTCGACTCGGCCCGCGTCACGTGCACCGTCGCGTCGTACTTCGCCCCGGCGGGACACACCGGCTGGCAGGTGCCGTAGCCGACACAGCCCGGGCGGCCGTCGTACGCCTCGGAGTTGCGCGCGTTCGGCGCCGTGTGCATGTCGATCCCGAGGCGCTCGCACGCGTCCGCGAACAGACTGTCGCTGTAGGAGGGCTCGAACGGCGGCATCGGGAACGGCTCCTCCCGGGGCGGACCGTACGGGTTGTCGTCCGCGCCGGCCACCCCAAGCTCCCGCTCGGCGTCGGCGTAGTGGGGCCTGAGGTCCGCGTAGTCGAGCGGCCAGTCCGGGCCGACGCCGCGGGTCGTTCCCGAGTTGAAGTCGTCCTCGTGGAGCCGCATCGCCATTCCCTGCCACGACAGCGTCGATCCGCCGATCCCCTTCACTCGGGCCGCGTTCAGCGGATAGAACCACTCCCCCGAGGCCGAGTGGGCGTCGCGTTCGCCGCCCACGTCCCACACGTCCGGCAGGTCGTAGGCCGGCCGGATCGCCCGTTCCATCCGTTCGCGCCTGTCGGCGGGATCGAACCGCGGGCCGGCCTCCAGGATCACCACCTCGTGTTCCCCGGCGAGGCGATCGGCCACCAGCGCCCCGGCCGGCCCGGCCCCGATCACGCAGACGTCGGCGTCGTCGACCGGTGTGCGGTCGCGTTCGCTCATCCGGGGCCCCGGCGGTAGCTCTCGATCCCTCCCGGGTGGCCTATCGGGTTCTCGATTCCGACGAGCTCCCCGCCCGTCGGGGAGGAGTAAAGCGCCAGCAGGAGCTCGTTGACCACGTAGTAGCGGATCCGTTCGGCGGTCGTCCCCCCTGGCTCCTCGTCGGCGGTGTCGGCCCCGACTTCCCGGAGCAGCCGGTTGCGCTCCTCGACCGGGAGTTCCGCGACCCGGTTCCCGTGCCAGGACCGGGCCGCCTCCTCGAGGTCCGCGACCGCCTCTCGCATTCCCCTCGCGTGCTCGTCCCGCCGGAGCCGTCCGGCGAGAAAGCCGTCGACGAACGCCTGGATTCCGGTCACGCCCTCGGGGTACACGACCTCCGCGACCGCCACGAGCGTCGCCCGAACCCGCTCGTCTTCCGGGAGCTCGCCGTCCGAACGCCCGTCGTCAGGCCGCCCGTCGCCGCCCTGCCGGAGTCGGTGGGCCCCGTACGTCACCCCTCCGGCGGCCCCGATCGCGGCCAGCGCCGCCGCCGCGTCGCGCCTCGTGAGTTCCATGCTCTCGTTTAGGCAAACCTAAACCCTTATACCCGTCGGAACGATGGACTCACGTACGGGCCGACGCCGGCCGAAATATCGCGTGCGGAACCGGCGTCGGCCGGCCACTCCCATGGGCTTGCGTAACGAACTCACGGCCGGTCTGACGGAGGGGCGGCTACCGTCGGGGCTGGTTCTTCTGTGCGCCGCGATCGCGGCGGCGGTGGTGTTCCCGATGGCGTGGTTGCTGATCGAGGCCGTCACCGTCGATCCGGTTCGGGCCCGGGAACTCCTGTTCAGCCGGGGGACTCTGGAGGTGCTGGTCAACAGCTTGTTGCTCATGGTCGGGGTGACCGGCTTCTCGATCCTGCTCGGGGTGCCGCTTGCGTATCTGACGGTTCGCACCGACCTCCCGTTCCGCCGGTTCTGGTCGGTCGCCGTCGCGTTGCCTCTAGTGGTGCCCAGTTACGTGGGTGCGTTCGCGTTCGTCTCCGCGTTCGGTCCCCGCGGGGAGTTCCACTCCCTGCTGTCGCCGCTGGGCGTCGACCGGCTCCCGGAGGTGTACGGCCTCCCGGGGGCGGTGTTCGTCATTACGCTGTACACGTATCCCTACGTCTATCTGACGACCCGGGCGGCGCTGCTCACCTTCGACACCCGGCTGCTCGACGCCGCTCGCTCCCTCAGTCACGGTCGGTGGGCCGCGTTCCGGCGGGTTACGCTCCCCCAGATCCGCCCGGCGATCGCCGCCGGCGCCCTGTTGACCGCGCTGTACGCGGTTTCGGACTTCGGAACGCCGGCGATCATGCGGCTCCCCGTGTTCACCCGGCAGATCTACGTCGAGTACAACGCCTTCGGCCGGGACTACGCCGCGTTGCTCTCGCTGCAGTTGCTCGCGATCGTGCTCGTGGTTCTCGCCCTCGAGTGGCTGGTTCGGCCCGACCGGACCGTTCGCGGCGACGACGCGGATCGCACCGGTAGCCGCGTCCGACTGGGCGCCTGGCGGTGGCCCGCCTCCCTGCTCCCGGCGGCCGTGACCGCGACCGCGCTCGCTGTCCCGGTCTGGATCCTGCTGCAGTGGCTGGTCCGCGCCGACGGGGGACGCCGCCCCTCGATGGCGTTCGAGTGGGTGCAGGCGGTGAACTCGGTCTCGGTCGCCGCCGCGGCCGCCGGCGTCGCCGCGCTGGCTGCGCTCCCGATCGCGTACTTCGCTGCCACCCACGAGACCCCGCTGGCGACGCTGTTCGAACGGACGACGTACGTCGGCTTCGCGGTGCCCGGCATCATTCTCGCGCTCGCGCTCGTCTACTTCGGGGCGGGCTACCTGCCCTGGGTGTATCAGACGCTCCCGCTGCTCGTGTTCGCCTACGTCGTCCGGTTTCTCCCGCAGGCGGTCGGCTCGACCCGCACGTCGATCCTGCAGGTCGACCCGAAGCTCGTCGAGGCGGGCCGCACGCTCGGCGAGGGGCCGACCGGCGCGTTCCGTCGGATCACGTTCCCGCTCACCCGGTCCGGCATCGTCGCCGGCGCCGCCCTCGTCTTCCTGACGACGATGAAGGAGCTCCCGGTGACGCTGATCCTCCGTCCCTCCGGCTTCGAAACCATCGTCACCCAGATCTGGCGCGCCCAGGAGACGGCCCTCTACCAGTACGCGGCGGTTCCCGCGCTCCTCCTGCTCGCGATTTCGGGGCTCTCGATGGTCGTGTTGCTCTCCCAGGAGGGGAGCGACCGCGGCCTGTGAAACCGAAAAAACGCCCTCAGTGTTCGTCTTCGTACAGCCAGCCCTCGTCGATGCGGTCGTAGTCGACGAGCTCCTCCTCGTCGAAGAACAGCGCGATCTCGCGCTCGTTTGCGCCCTCGTCCTCGTGGTCCGAGGCGTGGATCACGTTCCGTCCGAGGTCGAGCCCGTAGTCGCCCCGGATCGTGCCGGGCGCTGCCTCCAGCGGGTCGGTCGCGCCGACCATGCTCCGGACCTGCCGGGTCGCGTCCGCGCCCTGCAGCACGAACGCGAAGACCGGGCCGGCGGTGATGAACTCGACCAGGTCGTCGTAGAACGGCTTGTCCTCGTGTTCGGCGTAGTGCTCGCTCGCGAGCTCCTCCTCGAGCTGGACGAACTTCCCGGCCACGACCTTCAGGCCGCGCTCCTCGAAGCGGGAGAGGATCTCCCCCATCAGCCCGCGCTGGACGGCGTCGGGCTTGAGCATCACGAAGGTGCGCTCGTCGTGGTGGCTCATTCCTCGTCCCCTTCCTCGTCGTCGGCCGTTTCGTCCCCTTCCTCGTCGACGACTTCCTCGTCGGCGTCGGTGGATTCGGCGTCGCCTTCTGCGGCCTCCTCGTCGGCCTCCTCTTCCTCGACGGGTTCGGCTTCCTCCGACTCCTCTTCGGCTACCCGGGCCTCCCGTCCCGGAGCGCGCTGCTCGCGCCCCGCTTCGGTCCACTCCAGGTCCCGGGCCTCGCGCCCGAGCAGGTAGTTCTTCTCGGCCTTGGAGTCCTTGAAGTGGAGCACGGTCCCGTCGGTCTTCACGAACATCGTGCCCGTTCCGGGCTCGATCTCTTCGCCCGTGTAATCGCAGGTGCGGTGTTCGACCATTACTGCCCTCCGATCGAGTCAGCGTCGCGCTGGGTCTCCCGCAGCTGGAGCACGTCGCCCTCGCGGACGGGACCCAGCACGTTTCGCGTGATGATTCGTCCCTTGTTCGATCCCTCCTGGATGCGGCACTTGACCTGCATGGCCTCGCCGTGCATCCCGGTCTTGCCGACGACCTCGATGACCTCCGCGGACGTCGAGTCGCCGGTTCCCTCGTCTGCGCTCATGATCGCTTACCGGAGTTCCTCGACCTTCCCGGCGATGTCCTCGACGTCGTCGCCCGCCTCGCCGGCGTCGACGATCGCCGCCGCCGCGCTGCCCACCTCGAGGCCGGCCGCGCGTCCGACGTCGTCCTGGGTCTCGACGAAGACGACCGGAATTCCTTTCTCGTCGGCCAGCTCGGGGAGATGCATCACGATCTCCTCCGGCTGGACGTCCTCCGCGACGATGACGAGTTCCGCGTTGCCGCGTTCGACGGCTTTGGTCGTTTCGTTGGTTCCTTTCTTTACTGTACCCGTGTCGCGGGCGATCTCGAGCGATTCGAGCGATCGGTCCGCGAGGTCGGCCGGAGTCTCGTAGTCGACGTAAACTGGCATGGTTTTGTCCTCCTGCCCGTGGGCTCGCGTGTCCACGCCGGTGGTCGGATCCCTGACGGCGCAGCACATCATCAACCCCGAACAGGCTGTACAGGTTCGTTGATCGGGTTCGGTTAAAAACGCTTTCAAACGGAAGAGACCGTGCGAACCCGGAGCACGGAAACGGCGGGCGCGCCCGCTGGGGCGCCGGGGCGACCGTCATCACCCACCGTGCCGCCCGAACGCGGGGGCGTGTCGGACGCGCCCCCCGAACGCGGACGTGGGGGACATCTCGCCGGTCGGGCGGTCACTCGGCGAGCAGGTCGCGCGCGATCGAGACCATCTCCTCGGCCTCGACGCCGGCCAGCCGGTCGTCGCCGAGCTTGAGGCGCAGCCGGGGGCGACCGACGTCGATCGGGACCTTCTCGGTGTCGATCACGCCCCCGTCCTCGAGACGGGTCTTGGTGCGGGAGAACGTCGCCTTCGAGGCGATGCCGACGTCCTCGCCCCACTTGGAGATGTCGTACAGCAGCACGTCGTTTTTCGCCGCCACCAGAAGCGAGATGGTCACCTCGTCGATCTCGTCGCCGTCGCCGCGGGCGGTCTCGAGCGCCTCCAGCACCGCGTCGAAGTCCTCCCGCGTCGCTTCCCCGATTTCCTCCTCCAGCGTCTCCCGCACGCGGCTGATCGCCGGGGTCCGGAGGTTGTACGCCTCCCCGTCGGCCCAGACCTCCTCGTAGGCGGTCTCGACGGCGGCCACGAACTCCTCGTCCTCGGTGACGAGCGCGCCCACGCTGTCGCCAGCTGTGACCAGCGCCATCACGGCGTCGTCGGAGACCAGCAGCGAGTTGTCCTCCTCGGCCGCGAGCGTCCGCAGTTCGAGGCTCCCCTCCGCGACCAGGTCCGCCGCCTTCGACGCGACGAGGAAGTCCCCCATCACGTGTTTCAGCACCTCTTCGGTCGCGATCAGTCGGGTCTCGGGGAGCGTCCCGCCGGCGTCGGTCGCGACGGTGATCAGCTCCTCGAGAACGACGGCGGAGGGATCAACGACGACCAGCGTCCCCTCGGTTCTATCCAGCGCCCCTCCGAGGATATTCTCGACGTCTTCCTCGAGTAAATTCGATGTCATCGGTATATCGAGATAATGGTCTGTTGCGTATTTAATATTAACGGGGTTCTGAGCGGTAAAACACACTCGAGCGGCCGTATACCGCCCGATTTAGCGTTCTCCCTTCTGCGTTGGAGTTTGATATTTCAGCCCACAATCGTTGTTGTATTTTGTCTGCTCCCCCGCGTTCCCCGGAGGGATCCCGGCCGCGTCTTTCCTGACGTGTTCCGGATAGGTCCCCCGGAAGGAAGGGGCCAGGTCCGCCCGAGCGGAAAACGGTCGGTCCGGACGGACACACTTATGGGCGTTTCCCTCGGGGAACGTGTATGGAGTTCGAACAGGTTCGGGAGGTCGATCCGGCGGTTGCCGACGCGCTCGCCGGGGAGGTCGAACGCCAGCGGGAAACGCTGACACTGATCGCAAGCGAGAACTACGCCAGCCGGGCCGTCATGGAGGCACAGGGGAGCCTCCTCACGAACAAGTACGCGGAGGGGTACCCGGAGAGGCGCTACTACGCCGGCTGCGAGTACGCCGACGACGTCGAACAGCTCGCGATCGAGCGGGCCAAGGAGCTGTGGGGCGCCGAACACGTCAACGTCCAGCCCCACTCCGGCACCCAGGCGAACATGGCGGTGTACCTCGCGACGCTGGACCCGGGCGATCGGATCCTCTCGCTGGAGCTGAGCCACGGCGGCCACCTGAGCCACGGCCATCCGGCGAACTTCACCGGACAGCTGTTCGAGGTCGAGCACTACCACGTGGACACCGAAACCGGATACATCGACTACGAGGAACTCCGCGAGAAGGCGGAGGAGTTCGACCCCGACATGGTCGTCTCCGGCTACTCCGCGTACCCGCGGGAGGTCGAGTGGGAGACGATACAGGGCGTGGCCGAGTCCGTCGATGCGTATCACCTGTCCGACATGGCACACATCACCGGGCTCGTCGCCGCCGGGCTCCACTCGTCGCCGGTCGGCGTCGCCGACTTCGTGACCGGCTCGACCCACAAGACGATCCGGTCCGGGCGCGGCGGGATCGTCATGACCGACGAGGAGCACGCCGACGACATCGACACCTCGGTGTTCCCCGGCAGTCAGGGTGGACCCCTGATGCACAACATCGCGGGCAAGGCCGTCGGGTTCGGGGAGGCTCTCCAGCCGGAGTTCGAGGAGTACGCCCGGCAGGTCGTCGACAACGCGCGGATCCTCGGGGAGACGCTGGCCTCCCACGGCCTCTCGCTCGTCTCCGGCGGGACAGACACTCACCTCGTCCTCGTCGACCTGCGGGAGTCGCACCCGGATCTCTCCGGCGGCACCGCCGAGGACGCCCTCGCGGCCGCGAACGTCATCCTGAACGCCAACACCGTTCCGGGCGAGACCCGGTCGGCGTTCGATCCCTCCGGGCTGCGGGCCGGTACCCCGGGCGTCACGACGCGCGGGTTCGAGGAGGGCGCTATCCGGGAGCTCGGCGACCTCATCTATCGCGTCGTCGACAATCACGACTCCGACGACGTCATCTACGAGGTCGGCGAACGCGTTCGGGAACTCTGCGCCGAATATCCGCTGTACGAGTAGCGCCGGGCGGTCGGTCGACCGACACTCGTATCGAGCAATCAAAAAGAATAATACCGCTTCAGAGGAAAATAGGGATAGTCGATGTCTCTCGGTCAGATAACGCGTCGTCTAACTGTCTCTTCCGGCATCCGGACTGGCGAGGCGAGGGGTTCGTATGTATGAGCTCTCTCCCCACCTCGACGCGGAGGTCGAGCCGGGGACGAACCTGCTCATCACCGGGCCGCCGCTGACGGGGAAACGGTCGCTCGGGCTCGACCTGCTCGCGGAGGGGACCCGCGACGGCGATGGCGCGATCGTCGTGACCACGAAGGACAGCGCCGATCGCGTGCTCGGCGACTACGCGAAGCGGATCGATTACGAGGCCCGTCCCGTCGCAGTCGTCGACTGCGTCACGCGCCAGCAGGGCGTGGGCGACATCCGCGACGACGAGCGGATCAAGTACACCTCCTCGCCAGTCGACATGACGGGGATCGGGATCAAGCTCTCCGAGTTCCTCCAGGCGTTCTACCACGACCGCGACATCGAACGCAACCGGATCATGCTCCACTCGCTGTCGACCCTCCTGATGTACTCGGACCTCCAGACAGTGTTCCGGTTCCTCCACGTCTTCACCGGACGCATTCAGAGCGTCGGGGGACTCGGGCTGTTCTGCATGGACTCGACGGCCCACGACGAACGGGAGAAGAACACACTCACCCAGCTTTTCGACGGGATCGTCGAGACCTCCGAGGACGCGGAGCCGACGATCCGGCTCGGCGACTGATCGGAGAACGGGAACGTCGTCCCGGCCCGCCGGCGGGATGTTTTAATCCCTCCGGAACGAGTTGCGCACATGCCTATCGACGCCGACGAGGAGATTCGAGAACTGCTCGGGGCCGACACGATCGCCGTCGTCGGCTGTTCGACGACGCCGGGCAAAGCCGCACACGACGTTCCAGGCTACCTCCAGTCGCAGGGCTACCGAATCGTCCCGGTCAACCCGTTCGCCGACGAGGTCCTCGGGGAGCCCGCCTACGACTCCCTCGCCGAGATCCCGGCGTCGATCGACCTCGTCGACGTGTTCCGCCCCAGCGAGGAGGTCCCGGAAATCGTCGAGGAGGTGCTCGCCCGGCACGAGGAGCGCGGGGACGCGGGGGCGCTGTGGCTCCAGCTCGGGATCGAACACGACGAGGCCGGGCGCCGGGCGGAAGACGCCGGGATCCGCGTCGTGCAGGACCGGTGTCTGAAGGTCGAACACCGCCGGCTCGCCTGAGGCGGGCCGTTCGGGCGCGCAGCTGACCCCACACTCCGGGTCCGTGCGGTTCTGTCTCCGTCCGGAGGGTCAGGAGTGGGGGTGGAACCGCCTCGCCGCCTTCCTGACGGCCTCCTGGTCGCCGAGGAAGGTGACGTGGTCGCCGTACTCGATCGCATCGTCGGCGTCGGGAACGTGGGCGTCGTCGCCGCGCCCGATCACCGCCACGATACACCCCGCCGGAATTTCCTCGTTCACTTCCCGGATCGTCTTGCCGGCCAGATCCTCGGCGGTCACCTCGATCTCGACGACCTCGTGTCCCTCCCCGAGTTCGTTCATCCAGTGGGCCATCGCGGGACGTTCGATCTCGTTGTCGATCGACCACGCGGTCGCGAGAGAGGCGTCGATGGCGGTCACGTCCAGGGTGTCGAACGCGTCGACGTTCTCCGGTCGGTTCACCCTGGCGTACACCCCCTCGACGTCGAACTTCGAGCGCGCCAGTTGCGATATCAACAGGTTCTCGTTGTCGTCCCCGGTCGCGGCGACGACGATCTTCGCGTCCTCGATTTCGGCGTTCCGGAGGACGTTCGCTTCGGTCGCGTCGCCCTCGTAGGCGGTAAAGCCCAGTTCGCGCAGTTCACGGACGGTGTCCTGGTTACTGTCGATCAGGACGACGTTCTGACCGCGTTGTTCCAGCTGTCGGGCGAGCGTGCGACCCACACGGCCGCCGCCCGCGATTATCGTTCTCATCGGTATCACGTTCAGTATGTCGGCTATCTGTCTGGACAGTCCCGCCTGGAGCACGACGGTCACGAAGATGATGAGGAAGACGACGCCCACGAGCGCCTGGGCCGCGTCCGTCTGGCCGGCCTGCTGGAGCTGGATGGCGAAGACGGTCGTGACTGACGCCGGGATGATCCCCCGCGGCCCGACGAGGCTGAGGAAGAACTTCTCGTCCCGGGTGAACCGCCAGGACCGGACCGACAAAAACACCAAAAGCGGGCGGACAACGAGCGTCACGAGCACGACGACGATCACGCCCGCGATCCCGAGCTGGGCGATGTCGGCGAAGTCCAAAAGCGACGCGAGCACGATGAAGATGAATGAGAGCACGATCGCCCGGGCGTCCCGTTCGAAGGTCTCGATCGCCTCCCGGTGCGGGACGTCGAGGTTGCCGAGGACGATCCCGGCGGTCGCCGCGGCGGCGATTCCGGTCTCTGGGACGGCCGCGTCCGCGGCGGCGTACGTCGTCACGATCCCGGCGAACACCACGAGCCGCGTGATGTGCGGGGCCGACTTGGGCGTCAGATCCAGGTGGACCAGCGCGTAGTAGACCACCGCGGAGACCACGAGTCCGGAGACGACCCCGACCCCGATGTGGCCGACGAACACCAGGACGACTCCCCCGTAGGTCCCGTCGCCGATCACGAGCAGCTCGAAGATGACGACCGCCAGGATCGCGGCGGTCACGTCGTTGATGATACCCTCCGCCTCCAGCACCGCCGAGACCTGCTCTCGAACTGTGACCACTTCGAGGATCGGGGTAATCACCGTCGGCCCGGTCGCGATCAGCAGTGCGCCGATCAGCAGCGACACCTCCCAGCCGGGACCGATGACGTAGTGGACCACGGCCGCGGTACCCAGAAACATGATCAGCGCCCCGATCGACACCATTGCCGTGATGGCTTTCGGCGCCTGCTGGAGTCGCTCCCGGCGGAGTTCGAACGCCCCCTCGAAGACGATCACCGCGACCCCGACTCCGACGATCACGAACAGCCCGTCGCCGAACGTCTCCTGGGTGACCAACCCCAGTCCCTGTGGTCCGATGAGGACCCCCGAGATGATGTGGAACAGGACGCTCGGGATCTGTAGCTTTTCGGAGAGCACCTGTCCAGTGACGCCGAGAGTGAGGACGAGTGCGGTGATCGCGAGGACGGCTGAACTCACTGAATTACAGTATTGTCATATAGATTAAAAAGCGCATCGGATCGGTGTGGTTTCGCGTGGCACTCGTCGGGTCGAACCGCGGTCCGAACTGTCACCCGGATCGCCTTCTGTCAGGCGGTCTCCGACTCCGCCTTCAGCGAAAGCACCGTCCGATCGAAGGAGCAAACGAGGGGATCGTCGCCGTCCTCGGTTCGCTTGAACGCCTCGACGCGCATCGTCACCACGCCGCGTTTCCCGTCGCTCGTCTCACGTTTGTCGGTGACGGTCGACTGCGCGTAAATCGTGTCGCCGTGAAAGACGGGTTCGGGATGTTCGACGTCGTCGTACGAGAGGTTCGCGACGATCGTCCCGTCCGTGGTGTCGGGGATCGAGAGGCCGACGGCAAGCGCCATCGTGTATAGCCCGTTGACGAGCCGCCCCCCGAACTGCGTTTCCGCGGCGAACTCCGCGTCGAGGTGGAGGGGCTGCTGGTTCATCGTCATGTCGCAGAAGCGCTGGTTGTCGGCCTCGCTGATCGTGCGGCGTTTCCCGTGCTCGATCGTCTCGCCCACCGTGAACTCCCCGTAGTAGCGCCCGGGCATGTCGGTTCCCTCTCCCGGGGCGCACTTATCAGTTGGTGG
>JAZKTH010000185.1:0-4033 GCA_036625675.1 Haloferacaceae archaeon | reverse complement strand
TCGGGTGAGACGTAGCCGTCGAGGACATCCTGACGGACGGCCTCGGGCGGTCGCTGGTGGGGGTCGCCGACGCCGCCACCGCCGCCGGTGCGGTCGGAGACGAGTTCGCCGGCGCGGAGTCGCCCCCGGAACAGGCCGGTGTATTTGCGGTCGGAGCGGTCGCCGTCGGGGTAGAGGTCGTCGTTGTCGACGTACAGCGTCACCCGCTCCTCCCAGTCTTCCTCGAGGTCATCCAGGACGACGACGTTCCGCGCGCCCGGGCCCCCTCCACGAACTCCCCAGCCTTCGGCCCTCGTTTTCTTGATGGTGGTAAAGAGGTCGGCGTCCTCGCGGAGGCGGTAGTCGCGACGGACGCCGAGGCCGCCGCGGTAGCGGCCGGGGCCGGCGGAGTCCTGCCGGAGGTGATAGCGTTCGAACAGGACGGGAGAGGTGGCCTCGAAGACCTCGACGGGGGTGTTGCGGATGGCGCTTTCGCTGATGTGCATCAGGGCGTTTTCGCCGTCCTGATCGTGCATGGCGCCCCAGCCGCAGCCCTCGTTCGAGGCGTTCAGGAAGATGTGCCCCGTCTCCGGGTCGGTGCCGTAGATCGCCACCGAACACAGATCGCCACCTGAAGAAGCCGGTACCCGTTCGGGCATCCCCTCGGCTAAAGCGCCGAACACCATGTCGATCGCCACGAGCGAGGGCCATCCGATGAACGTCGGTGCCGGGTAAGTGGCGTGGAAGAGGTTCCCTTCGGGAGCGACGACGGTGAGAGGATCGTAGTGGCCGCCGTTGGATTGCTCCTCCGGAGAGGTCAACGCCTTCAATACGACTTTTCCGACGGTCTCCGCGCTACCGTACTGCGTATTCACCGGTCCGTCGGTCTCGTCGGCGGAATCGGAGAAGTCGACGGTGAACTCCTCGCCGTCGACGGTGACCTCGACGGCCAGCTCCACGAGTTCGTCGGTGATGCCGTCGTTGTCGATGTAGTCGGTGGCCGACCAGGTGCCGTCCGGGAGTTCCCGGACGCCGTCCCGGGCCACCTGTCTCCCGTGCTCGAGGATCCTGTCCGTCGCCTGCTCTATCGTTTCTGCGTCGTATCGGTCGTACAGCTCCTGGAGTCGTCGTTTCCCGACGTTGATGGCGGCGATCTGTGCGTTGAGGTCGCCGATGACCTTGTTTGGGCCGCGGACGTTGAACCGGATGAGATCGAGGATTTCCTCGTCGGGTTCGCCGCGCTTGTACACCTTGGTACCGGGGAAGAGGATCCCTTCCTGGTGGACGCTGGTGGAGTCGAGCACGTAGCCGTCGTCCTTCTGGCCGATCCCCAGCCAGTGTGCCCGAATTACTGCATAGCCGACGAGTTCGCCGTCGTGATGGACGGGGGCGAACAGGCAGACATCGAGGGTGTGGGCGCTGCTCCAGTAGGGGTAGTTGAGCATGACGATGTCTCCCTCGTCGAGGTTCTCCTCGCCGAGGTACTCCACCCCCTTCCGGATCCCGTAGTCGTTCGCCCCAAGGAAAAGCGACAGTCCCGGCGAGTCGGCGATGAGGTTGAGGTCGGCGTCGTACAGCGAGATGCCGAAGTCGATCATCTCGTAGATCACCGGGTTGTACGCCGTCCGGATCAGCGTCCGCTGCATCTCGTTGGCCGCCGAACTCAGGTAGTTGCGGATCACCTCCACCGTCGCGGGGTCGATCACCTCGGTTCCGTCTTCTCCCCTATCGATTCGTTTTCCGTCGTCCGATCGGTCTCCGTTCATGCTGCGCCACCTCCCGACACGACGAGGTGTCCGTACCCGTCGACCGTCGCCTCCTGGTCGGAGTAGAAGACGACCGTGCTCGTCGGTTCCAGCACGATCGCGGGCCCTTCGACCGTGACGTCGGTGTCGAGCTTCCGCCGCTCGTAGACATCGAACGGAACTCGCTCGTCCTCTGCGAAGCAGTACGCGTCGCGCTCCCCGACGAGTGGATCTCCCTGGGCCGTCTTCCGCGATTGAATCGGGGGTTTGTCGTTCATCCCGACCGCCCGTATCCGGGCGTGGACGATCTCGGCGGGATCGTCCATCGCGTGGCCGTACCGCGATTCGTGTTTTTCCTCGAACCGGTTTTTCAGTTCCTGAACCGATTCGACCCGGTCGAACGGCACCTCGACCGAGTGTTCCTGACCGTGGTACCGCATCTCGACGGAGCGCTCCAGGCGGCGATCGGCCTCCGCGTAGCCGTTCGTCGCCAGCGTCTCCGCCGCCTCGTCCTCGAGGTTGCCGAACGCCTCGCGGATCTCGCCGAAGCTCGTCTGTTCCAGGAGCGCTATCTGCGTCTGCGAGAAGTCGTAGACAGTGTCGGACATCAGCATCCCCCAGGCGGAGAATACCCCCGGTGCCTGTGGAACCAGCAGCTCTGGAACGTCCATCTCGCGAGCCAGCAGGGGCATGACCATCGGGCCCGCTCCGCCGTAGGCGATCATCGAGAACTCGCGGGGATCGAGCCCCTTTTCGACAGTAATCTCACGAATCGCGCTGACCGTGTTGGCCAGCATTACGTCGAATATGCCGCGGCTCGCCTCGTCGACCGACATCCCCAACGGCTCGGCGATGCGTTCTTCGATCCCCGATCTGGCCCCGGAAACATCGATCCGCATGTCGCCCCCGAGGAAGTTATCGCCGTCGACGTAGCCGAGTGCGGCAGCCGCGTCGGTCACTGTGGGCCGCTCGCCGCCCCGTCCGTAACAGATCGGACCCGGATCCGCCCCCGCCGACTCGGGACCGACCTTCAGGAGCCCGCGGTCGATCCAGGCGATACTCCCCCCGCCGGCGCCGATAGTGCGGAGGTCGTACACCGGAATCAGCAGCGACTGGTCCTCCAGTTTCGACTCGTACTGGATCTCCGGCGTGCCGTCCTGGACGACGCAGGTGTCGAGGCTGGTCCCACCCATATCGACCGCGATCAGGTCGTCTCGGCCGGTTTCCGTTCCGACCGCCGCCGAGCCGATGAGTCCGCCCGCCGGTCCGGAGAAAATCGTGTGGACGGGGGCCTCCGTCGCGCTCCCCGCGTCGAGGGCACCGCCCCCCGATCGAGTGATGAAGAATTCGCCGTCGAACTCCTTCTCGCGCAGCGCGCCGTCTAGCTGCTCGACGTACGACTCGAATATCGGCGTGATGTACGCGTCGAGTACGGTCGTGCTCGTGCGTTCGTACTCGCGGTATTCGCGGGTGATGTCGCTGGATATCGAGAGGCTCACGTTCGGAAACGCTTCACGGATCACGTCAGCCGCGCGGCGTTCGTGTTCCGGATTCCGATACGCGTTGAGGAAACAGACGGCGATCGACGCCACGTTTTGTTCCTCGCCGAGTTCGCGTGCGGCGTCGACGACTGCGTTCTGGTCGAGCGGTTCGACGATGTCTCCCTCTGCGGTTATCCGTCCCGGGACACCGAGGCGTCGTCGTCTCGGCACGAGCAACTCCGGACGGCGGTACGAGATGTCGTACATCTGGTCCCCCGGGACGTTGTGTCTTCCCATCTCGAAGACGTCACGGAACCCCTCGTTCGTGATTATTCCCGTTTTCGCTCCCTCCCTCTCGAGCAACGCGTTAAGACCGAGCGTGGTCCCGTGGACGAATGACTCGGCGTCGCTCACGTCCAGGTCCAGACGATCGATCGACTCCAGAACGCCTTTGCTGGGATCGTCAGGCGTCGTCGGCGCTTTTTCTTCCCGGAGACGTCCGGTTTCGCGATCGAACGCGATCGCATCGACAAAGGTCCCCCCGATGTCTACGGCTAACCGTTCGGGCATATCCGGAGGAACAGAGTCCCGCCAGATAGCTTTTTCGCCCCCTGCGTGTGGATTGGCGGTTCAGATAGGAACGGAGTCGGTCACCCGTCCTCAAGGCGATACACTTCCCTCGCGCTGGTCTCCGTGACGAGGCCGTTCTCGAGATCCTGTTTCACTGATTTGCCGTCCCGTTCAACTGGGGTTCCGTATCCGCCACCGCCAGCAGTATTGATGCGCAGGATGTCTCCCCCGTCGACACCGAACCGCTCCTTCGAGCCG
>JAZKTH010000184.1:0-4070 GCA_036625675.1 Haloferacaceae archaeon | reverse complement strand
ACGCACCGCTCTTCCACGGGATCCGACCACAGGACGACCCCGCGGAGCACCTCCATCCTCACAGCATCCATCAGCAACTCAAGCGGATCGCCCGCCGGACGGTGGATGTAGATGCCGAAAACATCTCGCCGCACACCCTCAAGCACGGCCGCGCAAGCGAGATGCGGGCGAGTGACAAGTACTCGAAGGACGACATCGAGCAGATCCTCGACTGGGAGGAAGGGACGCCGATGCACGGGCGTGAAGACGATCGGCGACCGAATGGTCCGGGTGCCCGATCCCCCACCCGTACGCGTGGACTTCCTCGCGGGCGATGTCGTCGGTATCCACGGCGTTGACAGCCACCGAATCGAGATACTCGAGTGCTTCAACCCGATTCGCCTCGACATCCTCGGTCAGCCGCGTGCGGATGACGTTCCGTCCGACGGCGTTGGCAATCGTCGGCGTCACCAACGGGATCTGGTCGTCCGCAGCGGGATCGAAGGCGTCGATCACGTCCTGAAGCAACTCCCACCCTTCAGATCGCGTCGCCTCGTGGAGGGCATCACTGACGCGCTCATGATAGAAAATATTAATTAAATACATGCCTATATATACTCAACCGCTGTATAGGCTCCATGGAACCAATTACCGAGACGCTTGGGTATCCGATGGAGAGTGACAGCTGGCTGATGACAGTACTGATCGGCGGAGTACTGCTCTTTCTCAGCTTCCTCTTCCTTCCGGTACTTCTGGTGTACGGGTACGTCGTGCAGGTACTCCGCGCGAGATTACAGAGAGTGCCCCAGCCACCATCGTTCGAGAACTGGGAGAAACTATTCGTCGACGGCCTGAAGGCGTTCGTGATCGGGTTCGTATACATGCTCGTGCCCGCCGTCGTGCTGTTCCTGACTGTCGGCACGGCATTCGTTGGCTCCACCGGGAGTGGGAGCGTCGGCGTTGCCAGCGCAACCATGCTGTTCGGCTTCGCCGTCGCGGGGCTCCTGGGGGTCGCCCTCGGGTACGTCGCAGTCGCGGGGCTGGTGAACTTCGCCCGCGAGGACCGCATCGGTGCAGCGTTCGAGTTCGGCACCCTCAAGACCGCACTCCTGAACAGGGAATACGCCATGGGATGGCTCGCGGCGTTGCTCGTAGCCGTCGTCGCCGGGATGGTCGCCGCTATCCCCCTGATCGGCTGGCTGCTGTCACCCTTTGTCAGCTTCTACGCCGTGACCGTCGCTGCGAACTTCTGGGCGACCGGCTTCGCGGCCGCGTTCGACGACCAGCGTCCTCCGGAATCTGTCGGCAGCGCGGAACCAGTTTCCTGATATGAACGACAGACTGGCCGCATACATCTCATCAGAGAGAATATGTAAATAAAATCTGGGTTTCTCTAATATAAAATTCGAATATCCAGTAATTTTAATTTGGCATATTAGATGTGCAATATACACGCGTTACTCAGCTGTGCCAAAGACGGGGTGGTGACGGCGGACGAGGCGACCGATCTCCTGTACGATCTCGTGGACGAGGGGATGAATCTCCACCCGAAAGTCTACGCGCAGGTGCAGACGAAACTCCGAGAGCTCGGGGACTGATTCGGAGTGCTGGACAGGCCGGAGTGGTGCACTCGGTTAGCAGGCACAACGGACCGAGCCGAGTAGTCGTTGTATTCGTCCCGGCCTGTCGTATGTATCCCTCGAAATCCCCTGATGACCTCGTATGGAAT
Source organism: Haloferacaceae archaeon (assembly GCA_036625675.1). Lineage (GTDB taxonomy): Archaea > Halobacteriota > Halobacteria > Halobacteriales > Haloferacaceae > Halalkaliarchaeum. The sequence continues at coordinate 2,362 of JAZKTH010000184.1, read as the reverse complement.
CTGTGTGAATCAGGGTTCATACCGGCAGAAACGGCGTCGAAGCCGAAATGGACGTCCGATATCGTCGACGACGACCGCCCTTCCAGCCGGGTAGCCTGACATCCGGACACTCGAACGTGTGGAACGAACTAACGCGCGGAGGTTTTTTTTTTTAACGCGTGGAGGTTTTTCCTCGATATCTCACACCAGCAGCAGGCCCCAGATCAGGCCCGCCGCGGTGGCTGCCATGGCCACGAGACTGATGTACAGGGCGGTTCGCTTCGTGCCGATGGTCTTCCAGATCACAAGCATGTTCGGCAGCGACAGCGACGGGCCGGCAAGCAGCAGCGCCAGCGCCGGGCCGTCGGCCATCAGGCCGCTGGTGTAGCCGAACAGCGACCCGATGATGGGCACCTCGAGCAGCGTCGGCATGTACAGCACCGCGCCGATGACCGACGCCAGCCCCGCCGACAGCAGCGTCGTCTGTCCGAAGATCTCCTGGGTCAACAGCCCGGGCGCGACCTGGTGGGCCTTGAACGTCTCGCCGGCCCCGGTCGTGACCGTCTCCAGCGGGCCCATCCCCTGGGCGATGGCCGCCAGCGCGCCGATGATCCCGATGACGAACGTCCCGGCGATGAGCAGCGGGAAGATCGTTCGCGTGAAGAACCAGGTTTCCTGGAGCCACTCCTCGATCACGTCGCGGTCGAACTGCGCGTACAGCAGGTATCCCAGGATCGCGAAAAGCGGCGCGAGCAGCGGCGCCTTGACCGCCCACGTGAGCAGGCCGGTCGCGGCGATCAGCAGGATCGCGACCTGCGTCCCGAAGAAACCGCCCGTCACCCACAGGGGGCGCTCGCGCTCGGCGACGACCCCGCCGTCGGTGGCGACCGTCTGCCCCTCGGGGCTCTCGTCGTCCGCCCCGCTCCCGAAGACCAGCGCCATCGTCAGGCCGATCCCGCCGGCCATCGCGACCGCGAAGAAGGCGCGCGCACCGCCGAGCGGGAGTCCGAGGACCCGGGCAGTGAACACGACCGCCAGGACGTTGATCGCCGGGCCGGAAAACAGGAAGGCCGTCGCGGGGCCGATCCCCGCGCCCTTCTTGTAGAGCCCGGCGAACATCGGCAAAATCGTGCAGCTGCACACCGCCAGCGCGACGCCCGACACCGAGGCGATGGAGTAGGCGTGGAGCTTCGGCGCGTCGCCGCTGAGATACTTTTGAACGAACCGATCCGACAGCACCGCGGAGATGCCCCCCGCGATGAAAAACGCCGGTACCAGACACGTGATGACGTGCAGCGTCAGGTACGACAGCGTCTCGTCGATGCCGGCGCGGATCACCGGTACGAGCAGGTCGACTGGAGTCACTGTGCGACCACCATTTCAAATAAACCTAAAACGAAGGGGGACTTATACCTGGCGGTTTCAAAGAAAATTAAAATTGGTGTGGTCGCGTCGACGGGCCCGCCGCTTGCAGGCGAGTTGTTGCGGCGCCGGCCTCGGATACGGCGTCGGCATCGAGCACGGCGCCAACTTCCGTCACGGCGTCGCCCCTTCCGACTCCGCCACCGCGTCGCGGATCCACTCTTCGAGGGTGAACTCCCCGTGGTCGACCCGGTCCAGCAGGAGCCACTCCTCGGAATCCCACTCGGGGAAGTACGCGTCCCCCTCGTACTCGCCGGGGATCCGGCTCAACACCATCCGATCGACGGCGGGCTGGAAGAGGGCGTAGATGCCGGCGCCGCCGATCACGTAGGCCCGCCGTGCCCCCAGCGACTCCGCGACTTCGACCGCCTCGTCGACGCCCGAGGCGTGGTGGGCGGTCTCGACGTCGAACGACGACTCCGACCGGCTCAACACGATCTGGGCGGTCCCCGGGAGGTCCTCGCGCATCGAGTCGAACGTCACCCGCCCCAGGATCACGGGCGCGTCCGCGATCCGTTCGCGGTACTGGCGTTTGTCCGCCGGGATGCTCGGCCACGGGAGCTCACCGTCGCGGCCGATCACGCCATTTTCCGCCACCGCGGCGACGCTGATCAGTTTCATACCGTATTACACGCGCGCCGGTCCCTTAGTCCTCTCTTCCGACGCCCGCGTACTCGACGTCGGTGAGATCTGCGATCTCCCGCTTCCAGGTCGTCAGGTCCCGTCGTTCGAACCCCGAGAGGCTGTCGTGGCCACAGGCCGTGTCGACGCGATAGTCCCACCCGTGGACGCCGCAGATGAGGTTCTGTCCCTCGACGCGGCCGTCTCCCAGGAGGACGCCCCGGTGGAGACACCGGCCGTACATGACGGATACCTCGCCGTCGTACCGGACCACGACCAGGTCACCACCCTCGACTCGCGCGTGCGTCGGCTCGCGGTCCGCCAGCTCGCTCCAGGTGGC
>JAZKTH010000183.1:0-4133 GCA_036625675.1 Haloferacaceae archaeon | reverse complement strand
TTCGTCGTCGTGTACGAGTCGGAGATGTAGTTCGTCGTCCCGGTGATCTCGTACTCCGCCGGGGCGATCGCGTCGGGGAGCACCGCCAGCTGCGGCGGGTGTTCCGCGTACGGGAGGAAGTCCTCGCTCTCGAATCGGGACTCGACGTCCGTGGCGGAGTAACCGGCCGCGCCGGTGATCAGCAGGATTGCGAGAAACAGCGCGACCGGGCGTTCCCTGGCGACGGCGGCGCTGGACTGGAGCGCCCGCCCCAGCGACGAACCGTCGCCTCCCAGCGGCGTCACGCTGAACTGCGGGACGCCGGCCCGCCGGCGCCAGCCGTCCGCCACCAGTTTCAGCGCGGGGAGGAAGATCCCGAACACGAAGAACGTGAAGACCATCCCCACGGCGACGACCACGCCGAACTCCCGGATCGGCCCGAGCGCGCTGGTGACGTTCGCCGAGAAGCCGATGACGTTCGTCACGGACACGACGAAGAACGCCACGAGCAGCTGCTCGTTGGCGGCCCGCATGCTCGCGGCGTCGTCGGCGTCCTCGAGCCGCTCCTCCCGGTAGCGGTTCACGGAGTGGATGCCGAAGTCGATCCCGACGCCCAGGATCAACACCGGGACCGCGATCATGATCTGGTTGAACGCGATCCCGGCGTACCCCATGAACCCGAACGTCCACACGAGCGCGAAAATCAGGCTCACGAGCGCCAGCGCGAGGTCTATCGGGTCGCGGTAGGCGACGACGAGGAACGCGAGGATGAGCAGCGTGACCGTCGGGACGATGAGCGTTAGCGACTCGAAGATGGCGGCGTTGAACCGCGCGTCCTGCAGCGCGGAGCCGTACACGAGCACCTCCCCCTCACTGAGTTCGGCCTCGCCTTTGAGTCGCTCTTGCACCGACTCGAGCGTCGCGTCCTCTTCCCCCGGCGTGGCGTGGGAGACGACGAGGATCGTCGACGACGCCCGCGGCTCCTTCAGGTTCCGATCCTCGCTCAGCAGCTGCGTGACCGCGGGCCGCCGGTCGAACAGGGTCCGGGTCGCCTCCCGGACCTCGGCCTGCGTCGCGGTTTCGATCGCCCGGCGCTGCTCCGTCGGCGTCGTCGCCTCCGGATCGAGCACCCTGGCGACCCCGGACGCCAGGCTGGTGACGTCCTCGACGCGCAGCGACGGGTCCGACTGGAGCTGTGCCTGGAGCTCGAGCGTCCGGACGAGCGTTCGCTTCGAGGCGACGTTGTCGTCGATCACGACGACCTGCGTCGTCGCCTCCCCCGCCGAAAACGGGGTGCCGAACCGGTCGTCGACGTACTCCTGCGTGTCGTGTTCCGGAACGCTCTCGAAGAACTGGTCGGTCCCGGACGCGACGCTCACCGCCGGGAGCCCCCCCGCAAACGCCGCCGTCATCACCAGGAACGCGAGGATCACCCGTCCGGGGTGGTCGACGATTTCCCGGTTGACGGCCTCGACGGCACGTTCGTGGGTGGCGGGGCGTTCCATCCTCTCTCCTCCAGTTCAGTCCCGGAACCGGTCGCGGTAGCGGCGCAGGACCCGCTCGACGCCGCCGGTGCGTCTGACGAAAAGCGCCCCGCCGATCGCGATCGCCGCCAGTCCGGCAGCGACTGGCACGCCGGCGGGACCTCCGAGGCCGCCGGGCTCCCGAACGGTCACCGGAACCCGGTAGGTGTCCGAGAGCTGGCTTTCCCCGCGGGAGTCGTCGAACCGGAAGTCCATCGACGCCGAGTACACCTTCTCGGAGGTGGCCTCGCCGACTGACACGTCCATCGTCATCGTCGCCGACTCCCCGGGTTCCAGTTCCGGAACGAACGCCGAGTCGTCCTCGCTATCGAGCGGGTCGTCGGTGAACAGCTTGGCCTGGATGTCGGTCAGCGTCTCGTTGCGCCGGTTCGTCACCGTCACGACGAGTTCGCCCGACTCCCCCGGGGCGAACGTCGCCTCCCTGGTCTCGAGCGCGAACGCGTCGCGGCTCGACCTGATCCGGACCGTGACGTCCCGGCTTCCGGTGTATCTGACGTCCTCTTGTACGTCCCGGTACCGGGCCGACAGCTCGAACAGCCGGGGACCGTGCTCCGTCTCCTCGGTGACGCCGGCCCGGTAGCGCACCGTCGTCGATTCCCCCGGTTCCAGCCGGCCGACGGCGTGGCGCCGGTTGTAGAAGTTCACGTTCTCCCGCTCGGTGTCGACGGTGACGACGACGCCGTCGACGGCCCGGTCGCCGGCGTTCGTGACCCGGGCCACGAGGTCCCCCTCCTCGCCGACGTAGAGGTCGCTCTCGACGGTCTCGAACCGGAACTGCGGCTCCGGCAGCGGCTCGACGCCGATCGAGCGCGACCGGTCGGGCATGTCGTCGCCGGCGACGTTGTCGTAGTCGACCGTCAGATCGGCGACGTAGTTCCGGGGGAGCGCGTCCTCGTCGAAGCCCATCCTGAAGTAGACGGTCCGGGTCTCCCCGACGGGCCAGTCGCCGACGTACGCCTCCGAGGTCGGCGTTCCGGTGCGTGGCGGCTCGAAGGAGAATCCCCGGGCATCGACCGGTTCCGTTCCGCCGCCGGCACCGAAAAAGAGCGCGTCCACGCCGGAGCCGATCGTCACCGTGGTCTCGGTGGCGTTCACCGGCCCCTCGTTCCGGAGTTCGATCGCGACGCTGCCGGTCCCGCCGACCGGAACGTCGTGGTCGACGGACTGGACCGCGAACTGGGGCTCCGGATCGGGCGCGAATTCGAGCAGCTTCGTCCGGGAGTTGTCGTTGTCGTCCGCGTCGGAGTACTGGAAGCTCAGCTCCAGCGGGTACGGCCGGTCGACCGCGTTCCCGGTCGCGCCCACGCGGAACGTGAGCCGGCGGGTCTCCCCCTCCCCCCACTCGCTCACGGTCGCGGTCCCCGACCGGGACGACTCGGAGCCGACGTACAGCTCCGATTCGGTGGTCGAGGCCGTCACCGACACGTCCTCGAGTTTCCTGTCCGCCGCGTTGGTGACCGCGACGGTGACGGTGCCGATCCCGTCGCGGGGAACCGTGTGTTCGAGGCGCTCGACGGCGAAGTGTTCCCCGTCACGGGGGACGAACGTCACGTGCTTCGTCCGGGCGTTGTCGTTGTCGTCGTCGTCGGTGTAGTCGAACTCCAGGTCGATCGGATACGTTCGCTCGACGGCGCCCTCGGTGGTGCCGACGCGGAACGTAAGCCGGCGGGTCTCCTCGTCTCCCCACGCCCCGACCATCGTCGTCGACGACCGCGAGGACTCGCTGCCGAGATACACGTCCGATGCCGTCGTCGACGCCGTCACCGACACGTTCGAGAGGTCCTCGTCCGCGATCTGCGTGACGTTGACGACGAGCGTCCCCTCCCCGTCTCTGGGGACGTCGTGGACAGTCGAGCCGACCTCGAACTGGTCCCGATCGCCCGGCGAGAACTCGATCACCTCGGTGCGCTGGTTGTCGTTGTCGTCGTCGTCGGTGTAATCGAACTCCAGTTCGACCGGGTAGGTCCGGTCGACGGCGTCCTCGGTGGTGCCGATCCGGAACGTGAGTTCCTCCTCGTCGCCGCCGTCCCAGTCGTCGACGAGCACCTGGGCCGACCGGGAGGACGGCGAGCCGATGTACACCGAGGAGTCGGCCGTCGACGCGGTCACCGTCACCTCCGAGAGGTCCTTGTCCTCGGTGTGTTCGACCGAAACCGTCATCGTTCCCTCGCCGTTCTCCGGAACGTCGTGGTCAACGTCCTCGACCTCGAAGCGAGTGCGCTCCCCGGGCGTTATGCCGAGCTGTTCGGACTCGGAGGCCTGCGCACCGTCCCCGTCGGTGTACTGTACCGACAGTTCCACCGGGTACTCGCGGGCGACCGCGCTCTCGACGGTCCCGGCCCTGAACCGGAGCGTCCTGGTCTCGCCGGGGCCCCAGACGCCGACGTTCGCCTCCGAGGTGGCGGTCCCCGAGCCGAAGTAGAAGTCGGAGTCGCTCGAGGTCACGGACGCCGTCGACTCCGTCACCCGCTCGTCGCCGGCGTTGGTCACCTCGAGCGTCACGGTCCCCTCCCCGCCGAGGGGGACGTCGTGGCCGACCGATTCCACCTCGAACCGCGGTTCGGGTTCGATCTCGACCGTAACCGTGTCGGTCTCGGTGCGCGTGGTGAC
>JAZKTH010000182.1:0-4203 GCA_036625675.1 Haloferacaceae archaeon | reverse complement strand
GCCCTCAACCCGTTCCGTGTGGGCCGCCGCGTGGGCATCCGGCGTCGATCCCGCGGATTTATATCGCACGGAGGACACGTCGGTGACAATGAGCCTGCCCGAGACACTCGCGACACGGCTCGAGGACGAGGAGGCCGTCGCGTCGGTCCCGCTCGGGGGTGACGACCGGCTGGTCGTGACCCCCACGCGGACGCTCGTGTACCGGTCGGAGGGGCTGCTGTCCGACGAGTCCGTCGACGAGTATCCGCACGGCGCCGAGCGACTCAGCGTCTCCGAGGGACGACGCAAGGCGAAGATCACCTTCGACTACGGTCTCGACGGGGAACGGACGGTCTCGATCCCGGCGAAGCGGCTCGACGACGCGCTCCACCCGGTGCTCGCGGGGACGCTCAGCGCCGCCGGGATCACCGGGGCCGGGGAGTCGGCGCTTCGGACCTTCCGGTTCAGCGAACTCACCCTCGTCGTGACGAGCGCGCGGGTCGTGAAACACATCGGGGCAGCCGTCTGGGACGACGACTACGAGGAGTTCCACTACGACGACGTCACCGACCTGGCGTTCGAGGAGGGATCGGTCGCCACGTCGGTCGTGCTCACGATCGACGGCCGTCAGGAACGGTTCAAGGCGCCGAACGACCAGGCCCGGGCAGTGCGGGAGACGCTGGTGGACGCACTGTGTGATCACTACGGGGTCTCCAGCCTCGAGGAGTTCCGCGTCGCGGTCGAACCCGACGACGAGGGCGAGGAACGCGAGGCGGAGGAGGCGACGGACCCGACGGACTTCGGGGCGGGCCCCGACCCGCTGTCGGCCGAGCCCGCGGAAGTGGACGCCGACGCGGACGCCGGCGCGGAGGTCGGAGCCGACCCGCTGAACCGGGAGGCGGGGACCGACGCCGGTGCCGGCGGGGAGCCGGCCTCCCCGGGAAACGCCGGCGGCGGCGCCGGGGGCGACGTCGCCGAGACTGTCACCGACCGACAGAACGGCGACGGGGCGGTCGCGGCGAACGCGGCGACGACCGGATCGGAACCCGAAGCCGAAGAACGGTCCGCCGCCTCGCGGGAGGGGTTCGAGGAGACGTTCGAGCCCGCCACGGCCGAAGACGAGGGGATAGGGGAACTCGTCGACGAGGTCGAACGGCTCCGCCGGACGGTCGAACGACAGGGGGACCGCCTCGACCGGCAGTCGAAGCTCATCGAACAGTTGATCGAGGAACTCCGGCGAGGAAGGTGAGGATCAGCCGAGCAGCGCGGCCCTGACCTCCTCGAGCGCGTCGGCGTCCGCGAGGAGGGCGAGGCGGTCCCCCTCCTCGACGATTGTGCCCGGAAGCGGGATCGTCATCGGCTCCTCGTCGCGGCCGTGCGCGTAGATCCGACCGCGGTCGCCCAGGTCGATCTCGTTGACGTGGTCGCCGACGATCGGCGCCCCGGGCGTGACGGAGACGGTCGTCAACTGGAGTTCCTCGGTGATGTCCGCGATCGCGTTGAAATCGCCGCCCAGCAGGGCGGTCTTCGCGCCCGCGGCCCCGAGCCGCTCGGGGTAGACGACGTCGTCGACGGCCTCGGCGTATCGATCGTACACCCCGCTGCTGAAGTCCTCGGTGATCCGCATCACGGTTCGACAGCCGTGGTCGGTGCCGATGATGCAGACCGCGTAGTTCGTGTCGACGTTCCGGGTGAAGCCGCCGATCGCGTCGGCGTCGTCGATCCCCGCCTGCTCGAGGACCGCCTCGTCCGCGGCGTCGCCGACGACCACGGTGAACCCCCGATCCCGGGCCCGACGGGCGACCTCCTCGTCGTCGTCGACGACGACCACGTGGTGTCCCTCCTCCTCGAGCACCCGCGCGGTCCTCGCGCCGACCCGTCCGTACCCGACTACGATGACGTGCATACCCCGGATTACGACGACCCGTGTCAAAAATGTGTGGCCCACGGTGACATCCGACGGCCGATCAGGCGTCGGTCGGTTCGACGCTCACGCCGGAGTACTTGTACTCGGGGATCTTCGCGACCGGATCGAGCGCGTCGCCGGTGAGCGAGTTCGTCAGCGGGTCGGCGTAGTGGAACGTGAGGAACACCGCGCCCTCGCGGACCGCCGGCGTGACCGCGGCGTCGACCTCGACGGCGCCGCGCTCGTTCTCGACCCGGACCCTGTCGCCGTCCTCGATCCCGCGCTCGTCGGCGTCGGCCGGGTGGATCTGGAGGACATCTTCCCCCCGCATCCGCATCAGCGTCTCCGACCGTCGGCTGAGCGCCCCGCTGTTGAAGTGCTGGAGCACCCGACCGGTGGTCAACGCGAGCTCGCCGTCCTCGAGTTCGTCGGCGGGCGGGACGTGCTCGAGCGGGACCAGCGGTGCGGTCCGGTCGCCGGTGGCGAACTCCTCGCGGTGGAGCACGGCGGTTCCGGACTCGGCGCCCTCCGGGAACGGCCAGCGCTGGCTTCCCTCGCCGACGCCGTCGTAGCTCATTCCGGCGTAGATCGGACTGACGTCCGTGAGCTCCTCGAAGACCTCCTCGGGGCCGTCGTAGTCGAACGCCGCCGGGCGGCCGGTCAGCCGGGCGCCCAGCTCGGCGATGACGTCCAGGTCGAGCCGCGCGTCCCCCGGGAGGTCCGCGTTCGGCCGCATCCGCATCACCTGCCGGTCGGTGTTCGTCACGGTGCCGGACTTCTCGGCCCACGCGCTGCCGGGCAACACGACGTCGGCGTGCTCGGCCGTCGCCGTCTCGAAGAGGTCGAGCACGACCAGGAACTCCAGTTCTTCGAACTCCTCGTCGACCCGCCCGGCGTTCGGCTCCGTCACGGCGGGGTTCTCCGCGAACACGAACGCCCCCTTCACCTCCTCGCCGAACCGGCGGGTGAGTTCCACCTCGGTGAGACCCGGCGTCTCGGGGGGTTCCACGCCCCAGACCTCGGCCACGCGCTCCCGAGCGTCCTCGTCCTCGACGGGCTCGTAACCCGGCAGGACGTTGGGCAGCGCGCCGACGTCGCCGGCACCCTGGACGTTGTTCTGCCCGCGGAGCGGGTTGACGCCGGTGCCGCGGCGACCGACGTGCCCCGTCAGCAGCGCGAGGTTCAAAAGGGAGTGGACGTTGTCGGTGCCGCAGTGGTGCTGGCTCATCCCCATCCCGGTGAAGATGGCGGCCCGGTCGGCGTTCGCGTACGTCCGGGCGGCCTCCCGGAGTTCCTCGGGGTCGACCCCCGCGAGCTCGGCGTTCTCCTCGACGTCGAGATCCTCGAGGTGAGCCTGGAACGCGTCGAATCCGGTCACCCGCTCCTCGAGGAACGGCCCGTCCGCGAGCCCCTCCTCGAGGATCACCGCCGCCATCGCGTTGAAAAGCGGGATGTCGTAGCCGGGTTTGACCGGCAGGTGGATCCCCGCCGCGTCGGTGGTGTCGTTCTCACGTGGGTCGACGTGGATCATCTCCCCGCCGTCGCGGATCGCCGGCAGCAGGTACGACCGGAACGCGACCGGGTGCTGTTCGGCGGGGTTGGCCCCGGCGACGAGGAGGACGTCCGCCTCCGAGAGGTCCTCCAGCGTGTTCGTCATCGCGCCCGCACCGAACCGCTCGCTCATCGCCGCCACCGTGGAGGCGTGACAGAGCCGCGCGCAGTTGTCGACGTTGTTCGTGCCGAGGATGCGGGCGAGCTTCTGGAACGCGTAGTTCTCCTCGTTGGTCGCGTTCGAGGAGGCGAAGAAGCCGACCGCGTCGGCGCCGTGTTCCTCCACGATCCCGCCGAGTTCCTCCTCGACGCGGTCGAGCGCAGCCTCCCAGCTCGCCGGGACGAGCTCGCCGTCCTCGCGGACGAGCGGTCGGGTGAGCCTGTCCCCGTGGTCGACGAAGTCGAACGCCGCCGCCCCCTTCGGACAGATCTCGCCGCGGGTGTTGACCGGCCCCTCCCAGCCGGTCCCCTTGCCGCTACGCTCGGCGTATTCGATGCCACAGCCCACGCCACAGAACGGACAGACGCTCTTTTGCGCCCGGAAGTTTCGGTCGGTACTCATGGTAACGGAACAGTATTTTGGACTTCAAGCGGTCGCCTCAAATGCGTACCGGTCGGTCCAGGTGAGGCATCGAGTTCAGCGCGATGCGGCGTGTCCCAGCACTGATCCCGGACTACGATTGCTCAACTTTACACGTTAAGCAGTATGCCAGTGTCCAGAGTTACGGTTTCGTGTACAAGTAACCGCAATCTAAACACTGTATTTG
>JAZKTH010000181.1:0-4222 GCA_036625675.1 Haloferacaceae archaeon | reverse complement strand
CCTCGATGTCGTCGGCCGTCGGCGGCTCCCCGGGCGGGAAGTGGACGGTGAGTATCCCGTAGCGCCCGTCGTCGTGGGAGATCGCACACGCCACTCCCGAATGCGAGGGCTCCTCGGGATCGTGGTGCGCGAACGGCGGCGCGGTCACGTCGTCCATCCGGAGGACCCCCTCGTCGAACACCGCCTCGAGGTAGTCGTCGGTGTGGAGGGATTCGACCTCGGCCTCGGTGAGTTCCGATCCCTTTCGACAGACGACCTCGCCCTTGGGCGCGTCCAGCAGGTACATGAACGTACAGGCGTACCGCGGACTCGCCCCGATGATGTCGGTGATTTCCGGGGCCAGTTCGTCGGTCGCCTTGGCTCTCACCAGTTTCTGGTTGATATCCGACATTATGCGACGCAGTTCCGATTCCCGCTCGATCTCGCGTTTGCGTTCCCGGTCCTCGGTGATGTCCCGCATCGACGCACCGACCCCTCGAACGCTGCCGTCGCTCCGTTCGAGCGGGAACAACCGGACGTCCAGGAGTCGATCCCCCTTCTCCGGGTGCTCGCGCGTGATCTCGGTCCGGACTACGCGTCCCCGGAGGGCGGCCCGGACGTCCGGCTCGATAGCGTCGAACTGTTCCCGGCCGATCACGGCGGGAAGCGACACGTCCGTCACCTCGAGGGATTCGATACCGTGATACTCCCGGTACTCGCGGTTGGCGAACAGGTAGTCGAGATCCCCGTCGACGGCGGCCAGCAGGTCTTTCGAACTTTCCACCGACTGTCTGTACTGGCGCAACGAGCGCTCTCCCTCCTTGCGCTCCGTGACGTCCTCCTGGAACCCGACGTAGTGAGTGACTTCCCCCTCGTCGTCGGTGAGAGGGGCGACGGTGACCCGGTTCCAGAACTCGGTCCCGTCCTTCCGATAGTTGCGTAGCTCCACGGTCACCGGTTCCTCCTTCTCGATCGCTTCCCGCATGTCGGACACCGGTTCCGGATCGGTCCCCTCCCCCTGGAGGAAGCGACAGTTCCGCCCCACGACCTCCGACTCGGAATGCCCCGTCAGCTCCAGGAACTTTTCGTTGACGTATATCAGGGGATTGTCCGGTTTCGAGGGGTCGGAAATCGTGACTCCGATGGGTGCTTCGTTTATCGTCCGGTCTTTGAGTTCGAGGTTCCGTACCAGTTCGTCCTTGCCGCTCACGTCCCGGACGACGAGGAACACCGCCGGTTTGCCGCTCCACACGATCCGAACGGTCGTGACCGTGACCGGGACGCCGGTCCCGATGGTCCGGATCAGGCGGTGCTCCCGCTCGCGAACGCTCTCCTCGCCGGACTGCACGGCGTCCAACTGCGCTTCGAGCGCGGCGGCGTCCGCGTCGAAAAACTCGCTCATCCTGCGACCGATCACCTCCGATCGGCCGTCGGCGTTCAGGAGCTCTACCCCCGTCCGGTTGACGTATTCACAGACGCCGTCCCTCGCGACGAACAGCGTATCGTGCGTGTTGTCCAGCAGGGTTTTCGCCCGCGTCTCCGGGTCGACGAGGTCGCGCTGGGTACGGTAGTACGAGGTGGCGTCGGTCACGAGGGTGGCGAGCCTGTCCCACTGGTCGGCGTACCGCTCCTTGATGAGGTAGTCCGTCACGCCCCCCGTGATCGCGCGGCTCGCCACCCGCTCGTTCCCCTCGGTGGTAAACAGAATGAACGGCAGCGACGGGGTCTCTACGCGCACCGTCTCGAGCAGCGCGATCCCGTCCGTCTCGGGGAGGTCGTGGTCGCTCACGACGCAGTCGATACGCGGTTCCTCCTCGAGGCGGTCGACGGCCGCGCTCACGGTACTCACAGAGGAGACGGCGATGTCGCCCTCCGCGGGAAGCCACTGCTCCGCGGCGTTTGCGAACTCCGGATCGGCCGTCACCACGAGCACGTTGACGGTCGATGCACTCTCCGGGGAACTCATATACTGATTATTATCAAAAATGGAAGTCTCTGCGTTTTAAATAGCTTCCTCTTATTTTCATTCCAATTTAAATAGTTCCATCGAAGTTGTACTCTTCTGACATTCGCGCTTTCCCCGATTCGCGGGTTTCCGCGAGGGGAAGCCGCGCGCCTGTCGGTTCCACGAGCGGACCGGCGTGGCCCGTTCCCGGAGTCGGGTCCGTTATCCGTTTACAATCGCCTTCGTCAGTCCGCGCTCGGAACCACGCTCGAATCCAGCGCCGCGTCCGGCACGACGCCGTCGTCGGTCCATCCTCGCTCGTCGTAGTACTCCGAAAGCGCCGCCTCGAAGTCGGGGATCTCGTAGGGGAGCCGATCGTCCGACCGGTCCATGCCGCGCCGGTTGTTGAAGTGACGCTCCCGCGCGACGGTCCGGGCGCCGATCGCCAGGAGTTCCTCGTACTCGGCGTCCAGGAGCGTGGCCAGCCGCTCGTCGGTGATGTAGTCGCCGGAGAACGCACAGATGATCGCCGAGTCCCGGATCGCGTTGCGGTTCTCCTTTCTCACCAGCAGTTCGCTCTTCCCGAGCGTTCCCTCGGGATCGATCTCGCCGTCGTACTCCGGGCCGAGCATGCCGCCGTACATGTGGTCCGCCCCCCGGTTGGCGACCGCGTACGACAGCCCCTGGCCGTGGAGCACCCGGCCGTCGTGGGCCGCGAACTCCAGCCCCTTCACGGAGTAGTTGTCCACGCCGAGCTCCCCGTGGGCCCGGTCCACGCCCTCCGCGAGCAGGTCGCCGATCCCCTCCCGGCGGGCGATCTTCTCCGTCACCTCCTGCGCGAGTTCGGCGTCGCCGAACGCGTCCTCGCTTTTCAGGTACGCGGCCACGGTCACGCCCGCCGAGATGGTGTCCATGCCGAGTTCGTCGCACAGCTCGTTGGCCTTCATCACGTCGACGACGTCGCCCACGCCCTGACAGGAGCCGAACGCGTACACCGTCTCGAACTCGGGCCCCTCGGTCTCGACCCCCTCCTCCTCGTCGCGGGTGGGGAGCTTGCACGCGTACGCACACGACGAGCAGCTGCCCCGCTTGTACTTCTTCTCCTCGACGGCGTCGCCGCCGATTCGGTCCGCCGCCTCGAAGTGGTACTCGTCGAAGTACCGCGTGGGCAGCGAGAAGTTGTCGTTGATGAACTCCGTCCCGCCGGTGGTGCCCTGTCGTTTCATCCGGTCGTCCGCGGTGGCGGCCTCCCGGTGGACCTCGGACTCGGGCGGGTCCGGGATCTCGATGTCGGGCCGCGAGTCGCCCTCGAAGGTGACGCACTTCACGTTCTTCGATCCCAGCACCGCGCCGAGCCCGCCGCGGCCGAACGCCCGCGAGTCGAAGGTCATCACCGAGGCGAACCGGACCCGGTTCTCCCCGGCCGGGCCGATCGCGATGCAGTTCTCCGGTCCGAGGTCGTGGTGATCGTCCACGTACGCGGACGTCTCCGAGACGGTCGCCCCCTCGAGTTCGGGGACCGGTTCGAACTCGACCCGCGGCTCGCCGTCCGCCCCCGCGTCCCGCACGTGGATCGCGAGCAGCTCGTCGCTCGCGCCGACGACCTCGAAGACGGAGTAGCCCGCGTCCGCGAAGTTCCGGGAGAGGAACCCGCCGGCGTTCGTGGAGGCCAGCCCGTCGGTCAGCGGCGACAGCCCGGTCATCGACATCCGACCGGTGAAGGAGGTCTGACTCACCTGCAGCGGTCCGGTCGCGAGGTACGCCCGGTTCTCGGGGCCCAGCGGGTCGGCGTCGAACGGGATCCGTTCGTGGGCCAGCGCCGTCGCGAGCGCCCGTCCCCCGACGGTGCTCGCGAGGAGGTCGTCGATGTCGGTCGTCGTAGCGGTCCGCTCGCCCGCGTCGACCGTGAGGAGCGGTCCCTTCGCGTGGAGCATACGCCACACGTCTCGGCGAACGTGCTTAACAGTTGTTGGCAATGTGATCTACTTTATTCAGTTTGACCGGCACGGATACTGCGAGATCAGTCCCGGTCATTGGTCGCTTGTCAGCGCTCCGACTTCGGCTTTTCTATCTGTTTGTTGGGGTACGTTTCATCTGGAGTGACTGGCTTCACTCGAAGCTCTCCGAAACCGTACTTCGAGTGGTTCCCGACGCGGGTGAGTCCGGAGATCGCCGTCTCCACTGGACGGTCGCCGTCGTAGCCGACGACCACGCCGTGATCGACGGTCTCCAACTCGTATACGTCACCGCCCTCGATGACCTTCTCCAGCCGGTGGCGCAGCTGCGCTTTGTCGTCTA
>JAZKTH010000180.1:0-4246 GCA_036625675.1 Haloferacaceae archaeon | reverse complement strand
GCTCGTCACCCGCGTCGACCGGTCCCTCCCCTCGACCAGCTCGTGAGCGCTCGAGTCGGCCTGGTACTCGACGAGCCCGACGCAACCGCACGCGAGCGCCCACAGCAGATCGGTCGCGAACGGCTCGTACCGGGCGGTCTGGGCGAACACGTGGGTCCCCTTGAAGATCTCGACCCGCTTTTCGATCGGCAGCTCCCCGAGAAAGTGAACCCGGTCGTCGATCCGGAGGTCGGCGGCGGTCTCCTCCGCGACCGCACGCGCGGGACCGTCGCCGAGGATCGCCGCGTGCCAGTCGCGGCGCCGCAACTCCGCGAGAGCGAGCAGGAGGGTCTCGACGTTGGCGTCGGCGTCCAGCGGCCGGGAGTAGACGACGTCGAACCTGTCGTCGACGTCGGCCGAGCGCACGAGCGAGTAGTCGATGCTCTCGGGGATCACGCGCACCTGCGATCCGTCGGCGCCGCGCTCCCTGACCTGGGTTTTGATCGTTCTCGACGGTGTCAGCACTCGGTTCGCCCCGCGGATCGCTCGCCCGTAGCGTCCCTCGGCCTCCGGGGGGACGTCCCACCAGTCGAGCAGCAGCGGCCGCCGCCCGAGGCGACAGGCGACGCCGGCGGCGACGGCCCCGATCGGGGGCGTGGCGACCGCCTGTACCACGTCCGGGTCGAGCCGGCGGAGCGCGAGCGGAACCTTCGCGGCGAACGCCCGGCTCGACGGACGCTCGACCAGCCCCCGGTAGGTGATCCGGTCCTCCTCGAACTCCCGGAAGTCGGCGTCCCACCACCGGGCACACAGCACCGTCACCTCGTGGCCCCGGGCGGCCAGCAGCCGGGCCGTGCGCCGCGTCCGGCGTCTGGCGGGGGTTTCGCCGTGGTGGGTCGTCTCCATCGACACGAACGCGACGCGCATTCACGCGGAAGGTGTACGCGGGCGTTTAAAAAGGCTCGCGGTCCCGGCACAACGGGGATTCCGACAC
This sequence comes from Haloferacaceae archaeon, assembly GCA_036625675.1. Taxonomy (GTDB): domain Archaea; phylum Halobacteriota; class Halobacteria; order Halobacteriales; family Haloferacaceae; genus Halalkaliarchaeum. The sequence continues at coordinate 3,273 of JAZKTH010000180.1, read as the reverse complement.
CCGAAGACGTTTGCCGCCCGGCCGCGACCCCTCTTTCATGCCAGACGTCAGTCGATACCTCAACGTTCGAAGCGCGGTGGGTCCGGACTTCGGCCCGGCCGGCGACCGGCTCTCCTTTCGACTCGACACCACCGGGACGTTTCAGGTGTGGTCGCTCGGGGGTCCCGACCGGTGGCCCGAACAGCACACCTTCTTCGACGAACGGGTGACCTTCGCGTCGTGGTCGCCCGAGCGTCCGGAGCTCGTCTTCGGTATGGACGAGGGCGGCAACGAGCGCGCACAGCTCCACCGGCTCGAACCCGGGACCGGCGAGATCACCGATCTGACCCGGCGACCCGGCGCGAAGCACCGGTGGGGCGGCTGGTCGAACGACGGGGAGCGGTTCGCGTTCACCTCGAACCGTCGCCGCGACGCGGTCTTCGACGTGTACGTGCAGGGCCGAACCGACGTCGGCGACGAGGCGGAGCTCGTCCACGAGGGGGACGGGTGGCTCACCGTCGCCGGGTGGAGCCCCGACGACGACCGCTTGCTCGTCGTCGAGTCGGCCTCCAGCTTCGATCAGGACCTGTACGTTCTGGAGCTCGAGGACGGCTCGATGACCCACCTGACGCCCCACGAGGGCGACGTCAGGTACCTCAGTCCCGAGTGGGGGCCGGACGGGGAGGGGATCTACCTCGTCACCGACCGGAACGCGGACACCCTCCAGCTCGAGCGTCTCGACCTCGACTCGAAGACGTTCGCCGTGGTCGACGACGGCGGCGAGTGGAACGTCGACGACGTCGCCGTCCACGAGCCCTCCCGCCGGATCGTCTACACCCGCAACGTCGACGGCTACACCGACGTCACCGCCGGCGAGCTCGTCGCGGCCGACCGGGTCGACGAGTTCCCGTCCCCCGAGCTCCCCGACGGGGTCGCCGGCGGCGTCGCGTTCGATCCCGAGGGGGACCGGTACGCGATCGCAACCTCCGGCAGCACGCACAACGGGAACGTCTTCGTGGTCGAGACGACCACGGGGGACCACGAGCGCTGGACGCGAGCGTCGACTGCGGGGATCCCCCCGGGGACGTTCGTCGAACGCGAACTCGTCCGGTATCCAACCTTCGACGGCCGGGAGATCCCCGCCTTCTTCTCCACGCCCGAGTCGCCGGCGCCCGGGGACGGATATCCGGTGATCGTCGACATCCACGGCGGCCCGGAGTCGCAGCGACGGCCCTCCTTCAATCCAGTGACGCAGTTCTTCCTGGCGGAGGGGTACGCGGTGATGGAGCCGAACGTTCGCGGCTCCTCCGGCTACGGGAAGTCGTACAGCTCCCTGGACGACGTCGAGAAGCGCATGGATTCGGTCGCCGACGTCGAGGCCGCCGTCGAGTGGCTCCACGACCACCCCGAGGTCGACGACGACCGGATCGTCGCCATGGGGGGCTCCTACGGTGGTTTCATGGTGTTAGCGTCGATGACGGAGTATCCCGAGCTGTGGGCCGCCGGGGTCGACGTGGTCGGCATCGCGAACTTCGTGACCTTCCTCGAGAACACCGGCGACTGGCGCCGCGCGCTCCGGGAAGCGGAGTACGGCAGCCTCGAGGGGGACCGCGAGTTCCTCGAGGAGATCTCGCCGATCGACGACGTGGACCGGATCCGTGCCCCGCTTTTCGTACTCCACGGCGAGAACGACCCCCGCGTCCCCGTGGGGGAGGCCGAGCAGGTCGTCGAGCGGGCGCGGGAGGCCGGCGTCCCCGTCCGGAAGCTGATCTTCGACGACGAGGGGCACGGCTTCTCGAAGCTGGACAACCGGATCGATGCGTACGAGGCGATCGCCGAGTTCCTCGCGAATCACGTCTGAGCCGGGGCGACCGGGCGGATCGTCGAGAGGATTTTGTGCCCGCCCGCTGTACTGGCGGGCATGCACGTCCGTGAAGCGACGGTCGACGACGTGGACGGGATCCGGCGCGTCGCGCGCGAGTCCCTCGAGGAGTCGTACGAGTCGGCGCTCGGCGGCGACCGTGTCGAGGAGGGAATCGAGTCGTGGTACTCCGCCGAGCGGCTTCGCGAGGAGATCCCCGACGACGACCGACCGATCGTGGTCGCGCTAGAGGACGACTCGATCGTGGGGTTCGCCCAGAGCTACCTCGCGAAGCGCCGCGAGCCGGTCGGGGAGATCGACTGGATACACGTCGGCCCGGAGTTCCGTGGCGAGGGGATCGGATCGCGACTGCTCGAGCGCGTGGAGGAACTCCTCCGCGACCGAGGGGCGACCCGGCTCGAGGGGCGCGCCCTCCTCGCGAATCCGACGGGGAGGACCTTCTACGAGCGGGAAGGCTACACCGACGCCGGCGAGCGCGAGATCGACGTCGGCGGGGAGTCGTTCCGGGAACGGCTGTACGTGAAGTTCGTCGCCGGCGACGGCGAGCAGGTGCTCACGGAGGCGCGGTCGGGGCCCGACGGAACGCTGCTGTACGTCGCGTTCGACGAGGCGGTCCGGGGCTCCCGGGGCGCGTTCTACCCGGCGTACGCCGACCGGGAACGCGAGGACCTCCACGGGTGGGTCTGCGGGAACTGCGACTCCTTCGACGTCGCGATCGACACGATGGACCGGTTCGAGTGCACCGCGTGCGGCAACCGACGCAAGCCGATGCGCTGGGACGCGGCTTACCTCTAGGCCCCTGCGATCTACGCTCCCTTTTCCGCTCCTCACGACCGTCCCAGCCACTCCTCACGACCGTCCCGGCCACCCCTTCCATCGACGGAGCGGATCGCCCCCGGCGCCGTAATTGATAGTCAACATTGATAATTTGTCCAACACAGTTAAGCGGATCCAACAGTTAGCACTCCGCATGTCCGCGAGAACGCTCGCAGTCGCCGGCGCGAAGGGGGGCGTCGGGAAGACGACGACGAGCATCAACCTGGGCGCGACGCTGGCGGATGCGGGTCTGGACGTTCTCGTCGTGGAAACCGATCTCGCGATGGCGAACATCGTGGACTTCCTCCGTTTTTCGCCCGAGGAGACCCTCCACGAGGTGCTGGCCGGCGACGCGACGCCGTCCGAGGCGATCTGTGAGGTCCCCGGCGGCTTCGACGTGCTCCCTAGCGGGACGACCGTCGAGGGGTTCGTCGACACGGACGTCACGGAAATCCCGGCGGTGGTTGACGCGGGGGAGGACCGATACGACGTGATCCTTTTCGACACCGGTGCAGGGGTGAGCCACGAGTCGCTGCTCCCACTCGGGCTGGCCGACCGGACGGTGGTCGTGTCGACGCCGCGCGTCGCGAGCGTCA
>JAZKTH010000179.1:0-4289 GCA_036625675.1 Haloferacaceae archaeon | reverse complement strand
CCTCGATCGAGGCGTTGAGCGCCAGCAGGTTCGTCTGGTCGGCGATGTCGTTGATCACCTCGACGATCTCGTCGATCTCGTCGATCCGGTCGTCGAGCCGCTCGACGTCCTCGGTCACCTCGTCGGCGGCGTCGCCGACCTCCTCGATCACGTCGACGGCCTCACGGGCGGACTCCCGGCCGGTCGCCGCCAGCTCCTCGGCCCGGCTGCTGGTCGCCTCCACCTCGTCGGCGGTGGAGGCGATCTCCTCGACGGTCGCGCTGAGGTTCGACACCTCGCCGGCGACCTCCTGCATCCCCTCGGCCTGCTCGTCCGCGATCTCCGCGATCTCCTGGGTGCTCGTGGAGAGGTCCTCGGACATGTCGCGGAGCTCGTCGACGGAGTTTTTGACTTCCTCCCCCACGCGGTCCTGGCGCTGGAGTTCCTTCTCCAGTCGGGAGCTGTACGACTCGATGTAGGTGTCCATCGCGACCTGCTGATCGAGGTTCATCAGCTTCAGGGTCGACAGCGCGCGGTCGACGACCTCGTCCACCGCCTCCTCGACCGATTCGACGGGGTCCCCGCCCTCGATTGCGGCCGCCTGGAGCGCGGGTTCGAACTCGTCGCCCGGATCGTCGAACCCGCCCGAATCCGGCCCTCTGGGGGCGGCACGGTCGGCGTCCGCCGCAGCACCGCCGTCAGTCGCCCGTTTGTCGCCCGGATCCGCCCCCTCGGTCGCCCGCCGCTTCACGTCCTCGGCGATCGCCGACAGCAGCCGGCGGTAGTAGATCGCGTACGCGCCCAGGTACATGCGCGGCCCCAGGTCCAGCATGTCGTGGATCTTGCCGATTCGGGCGCGCCGATCGAAGTACGACTGGTCGTAGGTTCCGGCCCCCAGGTCCCGAAGGTACTCGGTCTGGGTTCGCTTGAGCGCCTCGACCCCCTTGCTCGAGGAGCCGATGACCGCCCTCGACTCCGCGTGCGACTGGAGGTGGTCGTAGAACTCGTCGACGACGTCGTCGGCGATCGAATCCAGGAGGGGCTCCATCTCCTCGAGGCGCTCGGCGTCCGCGGGTCCGAACCCGGTGAACCGCTTTCGCCACTCGATTTCGTCCCCGTCGATGCCGATCTGCTCGTTCAACTGGCTGCCGTCGACCCGCCGACGTTCCTCGGTGCCGATCTTGTGGGATGACATGGTCGCTTGTGCGGAACTCCGGCGAACTGGGTATATATATTGTGTTCCAGTTACACGTCGTGATAACGTCGCTGCCCATCGGTTTCCGGTGGACGGCTTCCACGGCGTCGTGCCCGCCCGGACGTTGGAGGGGCGCCGGCGGTTCCCCCTCGTTACCCCGCTCGCTACCCCGATCGGGGTCCTGCTCGGTGCCCCGCGTTTCGAGCGTGTCGCTAGATTTATGTACGATAACCGAATAAGTCGGTGGCATTTCGGTCCGTGACGTGCTACGTTGGCCGGTGAACGTGGTGCTTCGGCCGTCGGAGCTGGTGTCGGTACGGTCGGCGGAACGCGCGCAGTCGTGGTGGCAGGCGACGTCGACGTCGACCGGAGGTTCGCGTTCCGCGGCGACTCCCCTCTACGAGGGGTCCCCCACGATCCGGCCGGTGCTGGTCGTCGCCGTCGCGGTCGTGCTGGGGGCCGGTGCCGTCGTCGGCTACCTGATCGTGAATCCGGAGGCGCTGGGGGACCGCGAGGTCGCGGAGATCCTCTCCAACGCGGTGCTCGTGCTCGCGGCGGTCGTCCTCCTGCGGCTCTGGGTCAAGATCCTCGTACTCCGCAAGACCCGGTACGTGATCCGGGACGACAGCATCCACCGGCGGTACAGTCTGCTGTACAAGCAGTGGACCCGGGAGATTCCGGTCACCAAGCTCCGCGGGCACGAGTACGCGCAAAGCCGGATCCAGACGCTGCTCGGCTACGGCACGATCCGGCTGCTCACCGGCGGGACGAACCACAGCCTCGACTACCTGGAGTTCGAACACGTCGACGATCCCGAGGGGGTCCGCGACCGCGTCCGGGAGCTCGTCGACCGGACCGACGGCGCGTGATCCCGGTCGGTTCGAGTCGGCCTTCCGCGCCGAAAGCGACGATCGAACCGGCGTCGTTCCCCCGGCCTACAGCGCGCTCTGGACTTCCGAGAGGAACTGCTGGGGCGGGAGGTTCCCCTTGAACTCGCCGTCGCGGCCGTTGACGTTGATCTGGGGGACGCCCCGGACGCCGTACTCCTGGGCGACCTCCATGAACTCCTGGGACTGCACCATCTCGCCGGTGACGTTCTCGTTGAGCATCGCGAACCGGTGGGCCGTCTGGACCGCGCCCGGGCAGTGGGGACAGGTCGGGGTGACGAACACCGTCAGTTCGACCGGCTCGTCGATCTCCCGGATCGCCTCGACGACGTCGTCCGGCAGCTCCGGGTCGCCGGTGGAGATCTCCACGATGTCGGAGATGTAGGAGTTGATCTCCTGGCCCGTCGGGATGCCGAAGTACTTCACGCCGCTCACGCCGTCGCCCTCGAGCACCTGAACGGGCCCGTGGTCGTACTTGGCGGCGCCGTACTCCTCGGCAGCCTCGCCGTCGAGGTCGTGCTCCTCGACCAAAAGCAGGTCGGACGTTCCGGCCATCTCGCGGTTGAACGAGAGGGACTCCTCGCAGGTCTCGCAGTCGTCCGTGAACACGTGGATCGTGACCGGATCCTGCATTCGCTCGAGGAGCTCGCCGATCTGCCGCTTGTTCTCGTCGGTCAGCAGTGACATACACCCGATTCGATACCCATCCTTAAAAATGTGTTTAATCTACAATACTGTATTCGCCAGAGGGGCCCTCAAATCGAATATTCTGGGGTTTAAGCGGCTTTGTTCGTCTTTTTCGGCGGAAGCAGATCTTTGATTCGGATGCTTTATTGGTGGTTACACGCACGATTAATGGGTCGTTAGGAGATTTAATCACTCCGAGCCGTCGTTATCGCTGCTGATAGATGGACCCTGAGGTTTATTGAAACGCTGCTGGGATCGGTAGGTATGCAACTCGTGGAAGGCCTGTATCTGGCCACCACGGCGGCGCTCGTTTCGGCCGGGCTGGCGATGGTCTGGCTCGCCGTCCGGGCGTACGCCAAGACACACCGTCACTCGATGGTTCACCTCTCGATCGGATTCACGCTGGTCGTCGGCGCCGCGATCGCGACGACGGTGAGCGCGTTCGTCACCGACTTCCAGAGCGTCAAGTCGCTGCTGCTGGTCAACAGCGGGTTGACTGCCTCCGGGTTCACGTTCGTGGTGTACAGCCTGATCGTTCACGAGTAGTGCGTCCGGCGTTCTTCCCGTTCTGTTGCTCCAGTTTTTCAGTTTTCGGCCACCCTGGGAGCTCTCCCCCGGAACGAGCCCGGCGCAGGGGGGTCGATCACCGCGAATCCGTCCCGGGCGGGTCGAATCGGCCCTCCGATTTTCACAGTTGAAAACCACAGGGCGGAAACCCGTCCGAAATAGGGGGGGTTTCGAGCCGATATTTGGGTCAAAATCGCAAGCGTGCGGCGTTTTATCAGCATAGATATTTTGGACGGTCCTTTTAAGCCATGTTTCCTGTACATATCAGGTAAGTCCGCGGGGGAGACCGTGGGCGGAACGAAAGCCATGTTCGAATTCATGCAAGAGGAAGAGCGCGGTCAGGTGGGGATCGGCACGCTCATCGTGTTCATCGCGATGGTGCTGGTGGCGGCGATCGCCGCGGGCGTGCTGATCAACACCGCCGGGTTCCTCCAGAGTCAAAGCGAGGCGACGGGACAGGAAAGTACACAGCAAGTGACTGATCGGCTGCAGGTGGTGAACGTGGTCGGTAGTGACACTGGATCAACTAGCCAATTAGACAGTTTGGAGTTCACGGTCACGAAAAGCCCAGGATCCGGTGATATCGATCTCACTGAAGCGACGGTCGAGATCATTGGTCCGCAGGGTTCGGACACGCGGACCATCGCTACTGGCGATATTTCAGATATCGGGAGTAACACGGGAGATGTTTTGACCGATGATAACGATCGGCTCAAGATCACCCTGAGTACTAGCGGTAACGCGATCGCCTCGGACGGTCTCGCAGCAGGCCAGTCAGCGACGGTGCGGATAACGACTGCCTCTGGCGGGACCACGACCGTCGAACTGCGTGCCCCGGATAACTTGGAAAGCGGAGACACGGTGCTTCTGTAAGACCATGTTCGAGTTTATGACAGAACGGGAACGCGGGCAAGTGGGAATCGGCACGCTCATCGTGTTCATCGCGATGGTGCTGGTGGCGGCGATCGCCGCGG
>JAZKTH010000018.1:0-22982 GCA_036625675.1 Haloferacaceae archaeon | reverse complement strand
GAGACGTCCTCTCCGTCCGTGTCGTCCGAGACGTCCTCTCCGTCCGTGTCGTCCGTGGCGTCTCCCGCAGTATCGTCGGAGACGTCGCCTTCGTCGGCGGCGGGTTTCTCGACCGCGTCGGAGTCGTCCTCCGCAACTGCAGGGACGTCCTCGGAATCGACGTCGGTTTTATCGTCTCCTGTCGATGCATCGTCGATTTCGTCGGATTCCGCACTCACATCTTCGCCGATCGTTTCTTCGGCGTCAGCGTCGGCATCGGCGTCGGCGTCGGGTATCCCCGCTCCCTCGTCCGAGCCAGTGGAGCCCGTCTCCCCGTCGGAATCGGATTCTTCATCGCTTCCCGGTGCGGGATCGGACGTGTCGTCGAGACTGTCAGAGCCGCCCTCCTCCTCCGCGGCTGCCTCGATCGTTTCCGGCCCGCCCGCGGCAGCTACGGGTGGTTGGCCTCTCTCACGTTCGTCGGCAGCCCCGAATTCGTCCGCTCCGCTTTCGTTCGTCCCGCTCTGGAGTTCGACCGCTTCTGTGCCGGGGAACGTCTCGTTCGTCGAGAAGGTTCCGTCGACCGTTTCCTGTGCGTTGAAGACCGCTGCCGTGTAGAAGCCGCCGCTCGCGGCGAGGGCGAACACCAGTCCTACGGCGACCACGACCGATAACGCTTCTCTAGTTGTCATCTTCGTTTACCTCCGGATCCGTGACGGAACCGTCCGCGACGCCGCCCACCCGGGGCTCGTCGCTCTCGGACTCGTCGCTCCCGGACGTGTCGACCACCTCGTCCGTTGCTCCGTCCCGGTCCACTGCCGGAATCCACTCGTCGTCCGCTGGGGCCGCTTCCGGGGCGGTACCGCCGTCGAATCCGAGAACGACACCGTCGATGTCGGCCAGTTCGTCGGGAGGGCCGGGCTCCAGACGCTCCGGTGCGTCGGCGGGTGAATCGGCCTCGGAGGCCCCGTCCCTCTCGGATCCCCGGAACCACGCGGGAAGCAGCGTCGCAGCGATCCCCACGAGGAGCGCACCGGACGCGATCGCGACGCTGACCGGTAGCACCGACTGCCAGTTGTAGGCGACGTAGGCGTTGTACGGGGTGACCACCAGGAGCGCGAGGAACGCCCCTTCCAGCGTCCGGAGCGTGATCACGAACGGGGCGTTCTCGGCGGAGCGTTCGATCCCTTCCGAGAGCCCGTCATCGCCGGAGACTGCTGTCTCCCCGCGGGCATCGTCACCGAAGGAGGCTCCCGCGGCCTTGCTCCGGCGGTAGAAGGCCCACGCTTCGTTCGCCGCGAGCAGTCCGAACGGCAGGACGATCAGCGCGAGGAAGCCGTACTCGGAGTTTGCGAACTGTATCACGTACCCGATGTACGGAATGGTGAGGAGGACGACGCCGATCACGTTCCCGGCCGGGACGAGCCCGGCGTCGACGTCGTCGTTCGCGTCGCCCTTCGTCTCGAACGCGACGTCGCCGCCCGAGTCGACGACGCCGACGACCCGGTGAGTCACCGGCACCTCGCCGTCGCCGCGCAGGAAGGTGACCACGTCGCCCTCCCGGATCGTTGCCGGGTCCCGCTCGGCGACGACGACCGCGTCGCCGGGAGCGATCGCCGGCGTCATGCTCGCGGTCAACACCACGAAGCTGTGGTCGGCCCCGGCTACCTGCGGCACCGCATACACCACGAAGGGCGCGACGATCGCGACCAGCAGGAGCACCGCGAGCACGTTGGCGAGCCGGCGGACGGTCACGCTCATGCGCCACCCCCGCAGAACGGGAAGCCGAACGGATCGTAGGCGGCTACGACCTCGAAGTCGTGGCCGAGACCGTCCGGATCGTCCGAACCGACGACTGTCAGTAGCCCGGGGTCACACTGGACCTCGACTTCCCGTTCGTCGCCGTCGACGGCGAGGTACAGCGTGTTTTCGAACGACGACCCGCTGGTCGAGCTTCCCTCCCGGCTGCTGGCCTCGAGGAAGAACACGTCGCCCTCGGAGAGCCGCCCCTCGAACAGCAGTCCCTGGAGTCCGCTGTTGGGCCCCTGGCCACCCTGCTTGCGGTAGTACGCCCGGACGTCCGCCACGTCCCTGCTGTACCGAACCAGCAGTCCGCCGACGTCGCCGTCCGCTTCGCATTCGGCGCACTCGAGATCGTCACACAGCGCGACCCCGTCGCCGTTCTTCGCAGCCACCAGGCGGAAGTCGCCGACCCGGATACCGGGGGCGATCGGATCCGAACAGCTGGTGTGGAGCTGGCCGTTCTTCTCACCGTCGACGTAGAACGCCGCCTCGGGCCGTCCGGCCGCCGTCGCGTCGAACGCGAACCGCGCACCCGGGGACAGTCCGACCGAACCGGAGCCGTCCGTCGGGAACAGTCGCTCGGCCGCCTCGACGCTCCCGCCCGGCGCGAACACCGCCACCTCGGCCGTTCTCGTCCCGAGGTACTCCATCGTCACCTCGGAGAGCCGACTGGTACAGGGCGCACACACCTCCGGGCACGGCTCGCGATCCGCGAACGGGTCGATCGCCGCCTCCTCGGGGACGTGCCGGCACTGGTCGGCGTGTACCTGGAGCGTCAGGTCGGTCGTCTCACCCGCCAGGGACGCGTCGGCCTCGTAGTCGAACGACCAGTGGAGCCGGAACGCGAGCGGCCGCCGGTCGGACGGGGACAGGCATCCCTCTCCGAGTCTGATCCCGCGGTGGAGTTCGCGCTTCAGCTCCGGGAGCGTCCAGGTGCCGGTTTCGGGGACCTGGGTGACGCCGTCCCAGTGCGTCGGTTGAATCCACACCCGAATCGACTCCCCCAGGGGATCGTACGCCGGCGCGCACACGGTGGCGAGCCACAGCCTGGCAGGGTTCTCCTCCGCCCGCAGTGCGACGTCTATCCAGCCCCTGTCGCCGGGCTCGATCCCGTCGAACGCGAAGCTAAGCCGCCCGTCGTCGGAGGCCGAACAGGCGGTGTCGTCGCTCTCGCAGTCGAGCTCGACGCCGATCCCGACGCCGCCGGTCTGGACGGTGCCCGAGTAGGAACGGCGACTCTCGAGCAAGGCGTACGTGCCCGCCCCGGTGAAGGTCCCCGCCACGCCGATCGCCCCGACGCTCGCGAGGATCTGCCGTCGGCTCAGCCCGGCGAAGCGTCCGGCGTCCGACCGACGCTCGTCGGTCATGCCGTCACCTCGGTTTCGCCGTCGACGGCGAACGGATTGTTCGGGTCGTCGGCGGAGACGGCCCGAAACTCGACGTCGAACGCGACCGACGCGCCCTGGAGATCGTTTACGTTCTCGAGGTTCGTCGGGAACACCCACCCCAGGGCCAGACAGAGCCGGTCGCCCTCCTCGAGCACGCTGTTGTTCAACACGCCGGGGTTCAGCTCGAGTCCCTCGAACACGGACCCGTCGACGTCGTCCGCCGTTGGCATCTCCGCCAGGACTCCCTCGGCGATCGGCTCGCCGAACGAGCCCGCTTCGGCCCCCTGACAGCCGAAGAGGCCGAATATCCCGGTGTCGTACCACAGCTCGGTTTCGATGGCGGTCGCCAGGGAGTTCGCCGAGAGCGGTGGGCAGTCGCCCCCCTCGTCACACGACGGCGAGATCCGCAGCCAGACGCGCGCGTCGGCGTCCTCCGCGAGCAAGCCGATGCTGGCGGTGCCGCTGTCGCCGGGCATCACGTTCGACGCGCGAATCACGGGGCCATCGACGTCGGACACGTAGCCGTCCGCGTCGTCGTAGGCCCACTCCGCCGTGTCGTTGCCCGTCGAAAGCGGCGAGCCGGTGAGCAGCGATCCGTTGTAGGTGCTGTACCAGGAGACGCGGAGCCGCGGGCCCGCCGAGGCTTCGATGGCGACGTCGCCGGCGCCGTCGCCGTCGTCAAGCTGATTGGTGCCACCGATCGGCTCCGCGTACGTGTAATGCGTGTACGTCCGGCGGCGGCCCGCGGTGCGAAGCTGGCCGTATCCGAGGCCGGCAGCGCCCAGTCCACCGAGGCCCGCCAGGAGCGTTCGGCGATTCAGATCCGGTTTCGATTGATTCGTCATGTGATGTGGTCCCCCGACGGCGGCCGGCTCGTTCGGACCGACTCCGCCGTCGATTCGCCCCGAGGGGCGGCGTGTGAGTCGCGGTAGGTCCCCGCGCCGCGATCGAACGCTCGATGTGCGGCCGGAAGCTCCGCGAGCCCAGATCCACCGACGGAGTCGAACCGTCGAAACGCGCCTGCGTGGATGCCTTCGTCGACACTGCGGGAGGCCGTCTCCCCGCAGTGTCGGTGCCGTCTATTCGCCGCCGCCGTCGCCGGTCTCGTCGCCGTCGTCGGTCTCGCCGTCCGGCTCCGCGAAGGGGTTCACCGGATCGGGGTTGTGCCTGCACTGTTCGGTGTAGAACGACAGGTCGAACGCGACCGAGTCACCCTGTACCTCGTTGCCGACGCTGACCGGGAGGCACCACTCGAAGCCGACGAACCGGGTGTTCGAGGGCTGGAAGCAGCGTCCGCCGTTCTCCTGGATCGGGACCGTCCCGTTGTCGTCCCCGGGGACGCAGTAGTGGAACGTGAAGTTGCTCAGCCCGTAGCGTTCGCGACGGGCGTTGTTCCCGTTCAACGGCGTGAACGCGGTGCCGGACGTCTCACAGACGTAGGCGGTCGTGAGCGAGTCGTTGCCGCCCTTCATGTCGAGACTGCAGATCGCGTGGCTGCTCGACCAGTCGAAGCCGATCACGTCGCCGTCCTCGAGGATTACGGCCTCGATGGTGATCTCGACGTCATCGCCGTCGGGGCCCTCGCCCGCGAAGACGAACACTTCGCCCCCCTCGAGGTCGTTCGGGTCGTCGAGACCCGAGACGTAGTCGTCGATGTTGTCGCCGTCGATCTTCGTCAGTTCGACGCACTCGCCGTCGAGGTACTCCTCGGTCGGGTCCTCGCCCTCGAGATCCACCTCCCCGACCTCCGGCAGGTAGGTGAGAAGCGCCCCCTCGTTGAGTTCCTCGAGCACGTCGCGCAGCGTCCCGCCGGCGATCTGGGGTTCACCCTCGTCGTAGACGTTGTCGCCGTCGAGGTCGTACCACGCGCGGGCGAGGATCTCGTCGGCCAGCTGCGCTCCGGCGCTCTCCTCGTGTCCGCCGTCGCCCTCGGCCGTCAGGTCGCCGTGGAGCCAGATGTAGCCGGGGTTGTCACACAGCTTGACGCCGAAGGTGACTTCACCGCAGTCGCCGGGCTTTACGTCGTCGAGTTCGATGAGGCTCTCGTCGTTCGGCGCGAACGACGGGTCGTCGAACGTCTCGATCTCCGCGCAGGCGAACTCGAGGTTTCGTCCCTCCTTTGCGGCCGTCTCGCGTTCGGTCTCGGTTTCGTCGCCGTCGAGTTCGGCGTATTCGTCGACGACAGTGCCGTCCTCGCGTTCGAACGACTGGACGCCGTCGCCGTCGTGGTCCGGATACGCGTTGACGAACGGTCGCATCGCCGCGCCGTAGTCCTGCGACCGGCTCGACTGCGGGCCGCCGTAGTAGAGTTGCTGCCAGGTGACGCTCAGATCGAGCTGCCCGGCGGTGAGGGTGTTGCCTTCGAACGACTCCTCGTCGCTGAAGTAGGCGGTCGTCCCGAATCCGGCGCCCGCGCTGGCGACGCCGACGGCTCCGAGGCCGGCCAGCACCTTGCGCCGGGAGATTCCGATGGTGTACTCGTCTTTCATGATGTGTGTGTTGTTCCCTCGTGGGGAGTCCCACCGACGGAGTCGAACCGTCCATCACGGGGAATTACCCGTAATACGCGTCTCCGGAACGCGGAGACGTCGCAGTCCACTGTGGGAGTGGCAGCTTCCTCTACCCCTTATAAGGGGATATGTATGAGTCGCGTACCGCCGCCGTCCGAAGGCGGCAGGGGGTCACTACCGGAGGAGACGGGTTTCCCTTCAGTAGCCCTGTGCGGCCTCGTTCGGGCCGATTGAGGCGGTATGAGTCGCCTGCCGGTCCGGACCAGGGGATTCGGCGATCGGATCAGACGTCGATCCGGAAGCCGAGTCGCTCGTTGCTCGGGACGTTGGCGGGATCCCAGGCCATCGTCACGGTGCCCGTGATCTCGTCGCCCTCCTGCAGCGTCGCGCCCTCCAGGACGATGTGGTTCGTCTGCGAGTCGCCCTGGGCCATCACCGAGTCCGCACCGGTCGGCGCGCTCCCGTTGAGGCGGACGTCCTCGACCAGGACGCTCGCGTCGTCGGTCCTCGACTTGACGGTGACGCCGATCCCGTCCGCGACCGGGAGCGGAGCGCCCGTAACCACGACCTCCGTACCGTCGACGTTCCACTTCGCGTCGCCGCCGTCGATGGTCAGCGAGAACGGGACCGCACCGCCGTTCGGCCAGCTGGAGTGGGTCTCGACCAGCTTGGTGTCGTCGGGTAGCCGGACGTCCAGCTCGTTGATCGCCGCACCGCCGTTGTCGGCGAAGATGCCGCGGGCGTGCCAGCTCGGCTCGGCCAGTTCGTCCTCGGCCTTCGCGTACTCCTCGCCCTCGCGGGACGTGACGCAGGGGTTGGTAGTACCGTCGTTGTGACGGGCCTGTTCGGCGTAGAACGAGAGGTCGAACTCCACGGAATCCGTCTGGATCTCGTTGCCGACGTCAGTCGGGACCTCCCAGTAGAAGCACAGGCAGGTGTCGTCGGCGTTCACATCTCCCTCGACGAACGGGGCTTCGACGCCCTCGAAGGGATCGCGCTCGAGTCCGGCGTCCGGGTCGCCGCTGCCGTCCAGGGGGAGCCCGTTGCGGAGCGCCAGGAGGACCTCCCGGAGCGATCCGGAGACGATGTCGTCGCTCACGAGGAGTTCGTCGTCGTCTTCGTAGCAGTACGCGACGCCGGCCACCATCGCGTCTGCGAGTTCGCCCTCGCCGTCGGCGTCGCCAGGATCGTTCACGTCGCCATCGTCGAAGGAGTCCGGCTCGGGTTCGGTGTAGCCGTTCTCGTCGTTCGCCGTCAACTCGCCACACATCCACATGTAGGCGGGGTTGTCGACGACGGAGAAGCAGAGCTTCCCGAAGCCCGAGTCGCCCGGCTTGAGGTCGTCCACTTCGATGTGCAGCGGGTCGCCTTCTCCTCCACCGACGACGTTCCCGTCGATGAAGGTCCCCTCAGGCGTCTGGTACTGCGCGTAGTCGCCCTGATCCTCCGAGTAGTCGACGTGGACGAACAGGTCCAGCTCGCCCGCGGTGAGCGTGTTGTCCGTGAAGCTCTCCTCGTCGCTGAAGTACGCCGTGGTGCCGAGCCCCGCACCTGCGGAGGCGACGCCGACCGCTCCGAGACCGACCAGTACTTTCCGTCGAGACAGTCCGATGTTGTCGTCGTTCATGTGTTGTCATCCCCATTTGGGGAACCCCACCGGCGGAGTCGAACCGCCGTACGCCACTGTGGGAACTGCCGATCGTGTTCGAAACACGATCCAGCGATAATCGCTCGCTCACGCTGTGACTACGCCAAATTCTCCACGAAGTTGTGGCGGCACTGCTCGGTGTACAGTCCGAGATCGAACGTGACCGAAGCACCCTGAACGTCGTTGTTGTCCAGCGTGGCCTCGGGGTCGGTCGATCGGATCGGGAACTCCCAGCTGAAGCCGACGCAGTGTGTGACCCCCGGCTCAAAGCAGTCCACGCCCTCGAGAAGCGGTTCGGCGTCGATGATCCGGCCCGGATCGCTGTCCAGTACGGCGAGCACCTCCGCGAGCGTTCCGGCGGCCACGACACCCTCGGGGAGGATCTCGATGGCGACCTGCGCGAACAGGTCCGGGATCGTTCCGGGACTCTCGATGTCGAAGTAGTAGGCCGGATCGCCGCCGAAGGCGAACGGATCGCCGTCGAAGTTCGCGGCGGCGGCGCCGCTCACATCGATCGGGAGATCGGCCGGCCCGGCCATGACCCGCTTCGTGAACTTCGCCCGATCGTCGCTCGTTTCGTCACCCACGATAAAGATGTTCGTCGGGTAATCGGCGTGGGTCCGGGCGGCGTTCGCGGCGACGAGCAGATCCTCGAACCGATCGTTGGTGAGGCTCCCGCCGAAGAACGGCTCGCCGTCGGTGAACGTGATCGACTGGGGCTTTCGGTCGTCGTCGACGCGACCGTCGAACAGGTCCACGAGTTCGCCGAACCCCTCCTCGAGGGCGGTGCCGGTACCGTCGAACAGGTCGTCGAGTTGGTCCCGGAGGTTCCGCAGCGGGGCCTCGCCGTTCCCGTCGAGGGTGATCAGGTCGGTGATGTCGCTCGTGAATCCGTCGCCGTCCGGGTCACCCCAGCCGCCAACGGCCGCCGAGGTCACCACGTTCGGGCCGGGGTTACTCGAGTCGCCGTCGTTCGAGTAGCCGTCGAAGAAGACGGCTCCGATCCGGACGTCGTCGCCGTCGATGTCCGGATCCGCGTCGATCTCCGACTGCAGGAGGTCGATGAACTCGATGACACCCTGCTCGACGAGATCGATCTTCGCGGTGTTGCCGTAGGTCGTCTCGCCGTAGGTCCCGTCGCCGACCGTGATCGAATCGCCCGAGAGCACGCCCCCGTACTGGGAGTACAGCATCGAGCCCGAGAAGTCGAGCATCAGTACGATGTCGGACGATTCCAGCCCGTCGTAGACGTTGTCGCAGTCGTCGTCCCGCCAGACTCTCGCCCGAAGATAGTCGGCGAGCATTCCGTCACCGCTTCCCGGGGTCTCGTCGGTGATTTCGCCGTTCATCCAGACGTAGCCGGGGTTGTCACACAGCGTGAAGCCGAAAGTGACCTCACCGCTGTCTCCGGGTTTGACGTCGTCGAGTTCGATGACCGGTCCCTCGATCCCCTCGAGACCGTCGGAGTCCTCGCAATCGAGGGGAAGGTTTCGTCCCAGTGCCGGGTCGTCCCCGGGATCCTCCACGTACTGGAGGTCACCCAGCGACTGGATACCGTCGTCGTCGTCGTCCGGGAAGGCGCTCACCCACGGTCGGCCTGCAGTGCCGTAATCCTGTGGTCGCTCCGCGTCGGAGGCCCCGTAGTACGTCTGTTGCCAGCTCGCGAACATCTCGAGTTGGCCCGCTGTGAGCGTGTTCCCCTCGAAGCCCTCCTCGTCGCTGAAGTAGGCGGTCGTTCCCAGGCCCGCGCCCGCGGAGGCGACCCCGACCATGCCGAGGCCGGCGAGCACCTTGCGGCGCGAGAGTCCGAATGATTGGTCGTCGTTTGTCATGATGTCTCCCCATCCGGGGAATCCCACCGGCGGAGTCGAACCGCCGTACCGACCGCCCTTTTCAGGGTTCGAGTGGGACGAGCGGTCGAGCCGCTCGTGGTCGGACAGTCAGTTCGCGATTAGCTTCCGTTCGTAACCGTCTCGTTGAACGGGTTGGCCGGATCGTCGTTGTGCCGCGACTGCTCGGCGTAGAAGCCGATGTCGAACGTCACCGAGTCGGTCTGGATCTCGTTTCCGACCTCGTCGGGCGGGAGCCACCACTCGAAGCCCAGACACTGGGTCAACGCACCGGCGTAGGGCACCGTCTCCTCGGTCGCGCGGTTGCCGTCGAGGGGCATGCCGTCCTCGAGTTCGGCCATCAGTCCCGCGAGCGTTCCGCGGAAGATTTCCTGTTCGCCGGTGATCGAGCCGGCGATCTGACCGAAGACCTGCTGGATCGTCCCGATGTCGGCGGCGTCGTACGCGTCGTCCGGCGAGGACGCCATGTCCTGCATGAGCCCGAAGTCCGCACCGGAGCCGTACGCGATCGTGAAGACGCGGATGCCGGCGTCCTTCGCGGCCTGTGCCGCGTCGAGCGCCGCCTGGCTGTGGTCGCCCGAGGAGGTGACGCTTCCGCTCGCGTCGTACTGCCGGTTCGCGTTCCCGTCGGTCAGGAACACCATCACCTTGTCCGCACTCGGGCGGTCGTTGCCGCTGGGGTCCGTCGTGAGATCGATCCCGAGTTCGGAGTCCGAGAAGCTCTCGTCCCCGAGCAGTTCCTCGGCGGCGAAGATGACGCCACCCTGGATGTTGGTGAAGCCACCGGAGGTCAGCCCGTCGATGGCGGCTTCGATGTTGCTTTTCCCCTGAGCGTCCATGAGAGCGAGATCGAAATCGCGGGTCGCTCCAGTCTGGTAGGACACGAGTGCACCCTGATCGCTGTCAGCCAGTTCACCCACGAGCGTCTTCGCACCGCTCTTCGCGGGCGTGAAGATGTTACTCATCGACCCGGAAACGTCCATCACGATGGCGACGTCGACCTCGCCGGTCTCCCCGCTGCCCTCGTAGACGTTGTTGCAGTTCTCGTCGTACCACAGTCGGGTCTCGATGGCGTCGGCCAGCTGGCCACCCATCGCGGTGTCTTCGTGAACGAAGCCACCCTCGTCCAGCGCGACGAGTTCCGGGTCCGTGTAGCCGTTCTGGGCGTTCTCGGTGAGTTCGCCGCGCATCCACATCCACGAGGGGTTGTCACAGATGTGGAGACTGATCGTCACCTCACCGTAGTCGCCGGGTTTGACGTCGGCAAGCGTGAACACCGGGATCTCGTCGCCGTTGATCAGTTCGTCGGCGATGTCACCGTGGCAGAAGTCTGCTTCGCGCACGACGTCTTCCCACGCGTCGCTGTCGGATGCCGGCACCTCGCCGATGAGGTAGACGCCGTCCCCCTCTTCGACGACATCGAAGTCAGGGTAGTACTCCTGAATCTCTTGGAGCCGTCCGGGCCCGCCGTTGTACGTTGCTCTGTAGTCCAGTTTCAGATCCAGCTCGCCCGCGGTGAGCGAATTGTCGACGAAACTCTCCTCGTCGCTGAAGTACGCAGTCGTTCCCAGACCCGCGCCCGCGGAGGCGACACCGACCATCCCGAGGCCGGCGAGCACCTTGCGGCGCGAGAGTCCGAATTCTTTGTCTGTCATTGGTTTTGCTCCCCGGTCCGTCTCCCTCGGTGGTTGCGTCCCGGTACGATTCCTACTCCATCTCCTATGGGGATAGTTACGAGCAGCCACGTCATCGCCTAATAGCGCAGTAGAACCGTCTAAACCTCCGTTCGACGGGTCTACGGACTGCTTAGACGGAGGAAATTGGGGACCGCATCGACCGGATCGAAGTCCCTACTATCCGGATTCGGACCCCTACCGGTGCGAGAAACTCGTCCGGATGCCGGATGGTGGACCCTACTTTCCGGGAGATTCGGGGTGAAATCGCGGTATGGACTACCGACCACGACGACAGCAGGTCCATACATATACCCGATCGCGTCGAACTACCGGGCAAGACACCGGACCTTCCGGTGGGTGGGCCTCGATGCAACTACGAACACGCACGCTCCCAGAGAGCCAGATTCACTCGATCCTCTCGAACCCCCGGCGCACGCACGCGCTGCGCCAGCTCTACCTTTCGGGCGGGACCATCACGGTCAACGAACTCTCACATCTGATCGCCGAACACGAGACCGGGGAATCTCCGGCGCCGAAGAACGTCAGGGAGAGCGTCTACATCTCCCTCCAGCAGACGCACCTGCCGAAGCTCCATGAACTCGGCGTCGTGAAGTACGACCGCGAGAACAGGGAGATCCGGCTGAAACAGAAGGCCCGCGACGTCGACCTGTACATGGAGGTCGTCACGCGCCACGGGATCACCTGGTCGGAGTTCTACCAGGGGCTGGGGATCCTCTCGCTGCTGACGATCCTCGCTGGGCTGCTCTCGGTGCCGGGGATCGCCGCGATCGACCCCCTCCTGCTCACGAGCGGCTTTCTGGGGCTTTTCGCCGCCGTGACGCTGTACCAGCTGTGGACCAACCGGTGGTTCTACCTGTCGAGCACCGACTGACGAGCGCGGAGAGAGATACCCGGGGTCCCGGTGCGCGGACGTCGTTTCCCATCTCCGAGGGACCGGCGGGGGAAGGGACGCCGCCGGAAGCCGAAATCCCCGCTTTTCGGGGCGTGTGAACCCCTTTCAGTCCAGATCAGTTTCGCTATCCTTTTAGGGCCCCGTTCGGTAAGACCCGTACAGTCTCGTGACGGAAGCCATGGACGGTATCCACATCCTGGTGCCGTCCTCGCTCGTCCGCGAAGCCGAGGACAAACGCGAGGCGACTCGCAAGCTCGGTACCGTCGCCCGCGCGGCGGCGGTGTTCGGGGCGAACAGGCTGGTCGTCTTCCCGGACCGGGAAGGCGAACGCCGCTTCGGCGGCGAGTTCGTCGAAACCGTGCTGTCGTACGCCGCGACGCCCCCGGAGCTCCGGAAGGACCTCTGGGATCGCCGCGACGCCCTGCAGTACGTCGGCGTGCTCCCGCCGCTCCGGCTTCCGTCGGAGACCGGCTCGGACCCCGCAGGGACCGAGTCGTCAACACAGGGAATCGTGACTGAGGTCGGACCTGAAGGTCGCGTCCGGGTCAATTGCGAACTGCAACACCCGATCTCCCTCCTCGTTCCCTCCGGAATGGAGGTCGAGGAGGGAGAGCGCGTCACCATCAGAATCGATTCGAGAGAGCCGGTCCGTGCCCGGATCACCGGGAAGCCCGAGGTGGGTTTTCAGGTGGTCTCCACGGACCTGTCGGAAGCGCTCGCCCGCGGGCCGGAGCCGAGAATCGCCACGTCGCGGCACGGTCGTTCCACGACCGTCTCGCGGCTGGCGACGCTCGTGCCGGAGTGCAGCGACGGATTCACCGTCGCCTTCGGCTCGCCCGGGCGGGGGCTTCCGGAGATGCTCGGGATTTCGCCCGACGAGATCCGACCGGAGGCGGACTCCGGCCCGGATCCCGCCGTCGAGGGAACAGTCGAACCCGACCGCGGGTTCGGCCTCTGGGCCAACACGATCCCACGACAGGCGAGCGAGGTCGTGCGAACGGAGGAAGCGATGTTCGCCACCCTCGCGCAGCTCACACTCACGGAGTGAACACATGCCACAACCAAACAGACCACGCAAAGGCTCGCTGGGCTTCAGCCCGCGGAAGCGTGCGGTCTCGGAAGTACCGCGCATCCGCTCGTGGCCCGACGACGACGGCTCCCCTGGCCTCCAGGGCTTCGCCGGCTACAAGGCCGGGATGACCCACGTCGTGATGATCAACGACGAGGCCAACTCCCCGAGGGAGGGGATGGAAGAGTCCGTTCCGGTGACGGTCGTCGAGACCCCACCGATGCGGGCAGTCGCGCTGCGTGCCTACGAAGAAACGCCGTACGGAAAGAAGCCGGTTACGGAGGTCTGGGCCGACGAGTTCCACGGGGAACTCGACCGGACCCTGGACCTGCCGGCGGAAGACACGTTCGAAGAGGACGCCGAGGCGCTACGGGACCTGCTCGCGGAGGGCGGCGTCGACGACCTCCGGGTCATCACGCACACCGTCCCGGCGGCGCTTTCCGGCGTGCCCAAGAAGAAGCCGGACGTCATGGAGACCCGCGTCGGCGGCGGCTCCCTCGAGGAGCGGGCCGACTTCGCGCTCGAACTGCTCGCTGAGGGCGGGGAACACGACTTCACAGACGTGTTCCGCCCGGGCGAGTACCTCGACGTCTCCGGCGTCACGAAGGGGAAGGGAACGCAGGGCCCCGTCAAGCGGTGGGGCGTCCAAAAGCGGAAGGGCAAACACGCCCGCCAGGGCTGGCGGCGACGGATCGGCAACCTCGGTCCGTGGAATCCCTCCCGCGTGCGTTCGACCGTTCCCCAGCAGGGACAGACCGGCTACCACCAGCGAACGGAACTCAACAAGCGTCTCATCTCCGTCGGCGAGGACGGCGACTCGACGCCCGACGGCGGCTTCGTCAACTACGGCGAGGTCGACGGGCCCCACGCGCTGGTGAAGGGCTCGCTGCCCGGACCGAACAAGCGGCTGCTGCGGTTCCGCCCGGCCATCCGGCCGAACGACCAGCCGCGCCTCGACCCCGAGGTGCGGTACGTCTCGACCGCGTCGAATCAGGGGTGACATAACAGATGGAAGCAACAGTACGAGACCTGAACGGCGACGACGCGGGCACGATCGAACTGCCCGACGTCTTCGAGACGCCGTACCGTCCGGATCTGATCCGGCGGGCCGTCGTCGCCGCACAGGCGAACCGGAAGCAGGCCTACGGCGCGGACGAACTCGCCGGGATGCGGACCCCGGCCGAGTCGCCCGGCTCCGGCCGCGGGATGGCGCACGTCCCCCGTGAGAACGGGCGCGGACGCCGCGTTCCCCAGACGGTCGGCGGCCGACGCGCGCACCCGCCGAAGGCCGAGAAGGACCAGGGCAAACAGATAAACGAGAAGGAGCGCAAGCTCGCGAACCGCTCGGCGATCGCCGCCACGGCGGATCCCGAACTCGTTCGGGAGCGCGGCCACGAGTTCGACGACGACCTCGAACTCCCCCTGGTCGTCTCCGACGAATTCGAGGACCTCCTGAAGACGAAGGAGGTCGTCGAGGTGCTCGAGGCGCTCGGCGTCCACGCGGACGTCGAGCGCGCGGACGAGGGCAAGCGCGTCCGTGCCGGGCGAGGGAAAACCCGGGGACGCAAGTACACGCGCCCGTCCTCGATCCTGTTCGTCACGAGCGAGGAGCCGTCCCGCGCGGCGCGGAACCTCGCCGGCGCCGACGTCACGACCGGCCGACAGGTCAGCGCGGAGGACCTCGCGCCCGGCACCCACCCCGGACGCCTGACGATCTACACCGAAAGCGCCCTCGAGGAGGTGGCAAACCGATGAGCCGAGTCATCAAGCACCCGCTGGTCACCGAGAAGGCGATGAACGAGATGGACTTCGACAACAAGCTCCAGTTCGTCGTCCACATCGACGCGACCAAACCCGAAATCCGCGAGGCAATCCAGGAACAGTACGACATCGACATCGTCGACGTGAACACGCAGATCACGCCGCAGGGCCGGAAGAAGGCGACGGTCACGCTGTCCGAGGAGGACGACGCGACCGAGATCGCCTCCCGGATCGGGGTGTTCTAACCATGGGACGCAGGATACAGGGACAACGACGCGGCCGCGGCGGCTCGACGTTCAGGGCGCCGTCGCACCGCTACAAGGCGGAGCTTTCCCACAAGACCGACGAGGACGACGAGACGATCTCCGGAGAGATCGTCGGCATCGAACACGATCCCGCCCGGAGCGCACCGCTCGCGGACGTCGAGTTCGATGACGGCGACCGCCGCCTGGTACTCGCGCCCGAAGGCGTGCGCGTGGGCCAGACGCTGCAGGTGGGCGTGAGCGCGGAGATCAAGCCCGGAAACACGCTCCCGCTCTCGGAGATCCCCGAGGGGGTTCCCGTCTGCAACGTCGAGAGCCACCCGGGAGACGGGGGGAAGTTCGCCCGGGCCTCCGGCGTCTCCGCGCAACTGCTGACGCACGACCGCAACGTCGCGGTCGTCCAGCTGCCGAGCGGCGAAGTCAAGCGGCTCAATCCCGACTGTCGGGCCACGATCGGCGTGGTCGCCGGGGGCGGTCGGACCGAGAAGCCGTTCGTGAAGGCCGGCAAGAAGCACCACAAGCTGAAATCGCGCGGGACGAAGTACCCGCGCGTTCGAGGGGTCGCGATGAACGCCGTCGATCACCCGTTCGGCGGCGGCGGACGTCAACACCCCGGCCGACCGAAGTCGGTCTCGCGGGACGCCCCGCCGGGACGGAAGGTCGGCGACATCGCATCGAAGCGGACCGGACGAGGGAAGAACAAATGAGCTCCGACTACCGAACCGGCCGCGAAGGTGAGTTCACCTACCGCGGTCACACGCTCGAGGAGTTGCAGGAGATGAGCGTCGACGAGGTCGCGGAACTGCTCCCCGCTCGCCAGCGGCGAACCATCACCCGCGGACTGGGCACCGAGCACCGGAAACTGCTCGAGGAGGCGCGCGAGCGCGACGCCGAAGACACTGCGAACGATCCGATCCGCACCCACCTGCGCGACATGCCGGTGCTGCCGGAGTTCGTCGGCAAGACGTTCGCCGTCCACACCGGGCAGTCGTTCGAACGGGTGGAGGTACAGCCGGAGATGATCGGCCACTACCTCGGCGAGTTCCAGCTCACGCGAACGTCCGTCGAGCACGGACAGGCCGGCATCGGTGCGACCCGGTCCTCGAAGTTCGTGCCACTCAAGTAACCCATGGGAATCAACTACAGCGTCGAGGCCGATCCCGACACGACCGCGAAAGCGATGCTCAGGGACCGGCCCATCAGCCTGAAGCACAGCAAGGCCATCGCCCGCGAAATCAAGGGCGAGACGGTCGCCGAGGCGGAGGAGTACCTCCACGCGGTGATCGACGGGGAGCGCTCCGTTCCGTTCCGCCAGCACAACTCCGGCGTCGGACACCGGTCCGACATCGACGGCTGGGACGCCGGCCGCTACCCGGAGAAGGCGTCGAAGGACTTCCTGAAGCTGCTGGAAAACGGGAAGAACAACGCGACCGAGCAGGGGTTCGACGGCGACGAGATGGAGATCGTGCACGTGGCGCCCCACAAGGTCGGAGAGCGCCCCGGTCGCAAGCCCCGTGCGATGGGGCGCGCGTCGCCGTGGAACACCACCCTCTGTGACGTCGAACTGATCCTGAAAGGACCCGAAGCGGAGGAGGAAGCCTGACATGGCCGACGAACACCAGTTCATCGAGAACGGCCTCCAGCGGTCGCAGATAGACGAGTTCTTCGCATCGGAGCTCGGCCGCGCGGGCTACGGCGGCATGGACGTCGCCAAGACCCCGATGGGCACTCAGATCGTGCTCAAGGCCGAAAAGCCCGGCATGGTCATCGGCAAGGGCGGGAAGAACATCCGCAAGATCACCAGCGAACTCGAGGAGCGGTTCGAGATGGACGATCCGCAGATCGACGTTCAGGAGGTCGACGAGCCGGACCTCAACGCCCGGATCGTCGCCGACCGCCTCGCGAACGCCCTCGAACGCGGCTGGTACTTCCGGAAGGCGGGTCACACGACGATCGACCGCATCATGGACGCGGGCGCGCTTGGCGCCGAGATCGTGCTCTCGGGTAAAGTCACCGGGGCACGATCCCGCGTCGAGAAGTTCAACCGCGGCTACATCAAGCACAACGGCGAGCCGGCCCAGGAGGTCGTCGACGAGGGGCAGTCCGTCGCCGTCATGAAGCTCGGCACGATCGGCGTGACCGTGAAGATCATCCCGCCGGGCGCACAGCTGCCCGACGACTTCAGGCTCGAGGAGGGCGCCGAGGCGCCCGAGGTCGAGCAGACGATCGAGGACGAGGGCGTGGACGCCCTCCTCGAGGAGGAACCCGAAGCCGTGCCCGACGTGACCGAGGCGGAGCCCGCTGGCGCGGACGACACAGTCGAGGTTCCCGACGAGGAGCCCGCCG
Organism: Haloferacaceae archaeon; assembly: GCA_036625675.1. Lineage (GTDB taxonomy): Archaea > Halobacteriota > Halobacteria > Halobacteriales > Haloferacaceae > Halalkaliarchaeum. Next base: position 5,776 of record JAZKTH010000018.1, on the reverse strand, counting down.
ACGTCATCGACGAGGAAATCGTCGAGGAAGTCGTGGAGGAGACCACCGCCGAGGACACGGGGACCCCGGAGGAAAGCGAGGAACCCCCCGAACCCGAGGAAGTCGAGGAGGAACTCGACGACCTCGACGAGGAGATCGAACAGGAAGCAGCGGACCTCGTGGCCGAGATGGAAGAGGCTGACGAGGAAGACGAGGAAACGGAGGAATAACCGATGGCAATCCTCTACCCGGAAGAGATACGCGACATGACGCCCGCCGAGCGGGAGGTCGAGCTCGAGGAGCTCGAGACGGAACTGCTCAACGTGCGGGCCCAGCAGGCCACGGGCGCACAGCTCGAGAACCCGGGTCGGCTGCGCGAACTCCGCCGGACCATCGCGCGGATCAAGACGATCCAGCGCGAGGAAGGCGACCTCGATCCGGAGGAACGGTAACGATGCTCACCCCCGAGACGCTCGTGAAGCACGAACTCCTCGGCCTCCCGGTCAGGGTGGCCGACGCGTCCAGTTCCGACTACGTCGGGATCGAGGGGCGCACCGTCCGCGAGACGATGCGGACGCTCGTGATCGCGACCGGCTCGGGGGAGAAAACCGTCCCCAAGCGGGGGACGACCTTCGAGTTCGCCCTCGTGGCGAACCCGACCCGTGAGCCCACAGATGAAGCCGCCGGGGACCGCAAGGCCCCGGGGTCCGCGTCCGAACGCGGATCGGATACTGCGGGGGCGTTCCCCCGTCAGTCCGGTTCGTCCGGATCCGCGACGGATCCGGCGAGCTCCGCCCGGAGCGAGTGCGAGGACGTGGTCTACGTTACGGTGGATGGGGAACGGCTGCTCTCACGACCCGCCGAACGCACCGAAAACGCAGGTGTTTCGACATGGCGATAGGACTCGACGTACCAACCCCACCGGAACCAGAGAATCCGGAGGAATACGACTACGAGAAGTGCCCGTTCTACGGGCAACTCTCCGTCCGCGGCCAGACCCGGGAGGGAACGGTCGTGTCGACGGACATGGAAAAGACCGTCATCGTCGAGCGGGAATACGACGTCTTCGTACCGAAATACGATCGGTACATGAAGCGTCGCTCGCGCATCCCGGCCCACGTGCCGGGCGTGCTCGAACCGCTCGAAGTCGGTGACGAAGTACGGATCGCGGAGACGCGACCGCTCTCGAAGACCAAATCGCACGTCGTCGTGCAGGTCCTCGGAGGTGAGGAGTGATGGAGGCGCTGAAAGCCGACGTGACCCAGGGGCTCGAGAAGGGCTCCCTGATCACGTGTGCCGACAACACCGGCGCACGCGAGCTGAAGGTCATCAGCGTACAGGGGTACTCCGGCCGAATCAACCGGCATCCGAAAGCTGGCATCGGCGACAAGGTGACCGTCTCGGTCACCAAGGGCACCCCGGAGATGCGCCGACAGGTGCTGGAGGCGGTCATCGTCCGCCAGCGCAAGCCGATCCGGCGACCTGACGGCACGCGCGTCAAGTTCGAGGACAACGCGGCCGTGATCATCGACGACCTCGAGGATCCGCGCGGCACCGAGATCAAAGGGCCCATCGCCCGCGAGGTCGCCGAACGCTTCGGGAGCATCGCGAGCACCGCAACGATGATCGTGTAACTATGACGCGACAGCCACGCAAACAACGAAACAACACGGAGAACGCGCCGCTGCACGAACGGCAGCGACAGGTCCGGGCCACCCTCTCGGAGGAACTCCGCGAGGAGTACGGCCAGCGGAACGTCCGCGTCAACGCGGGCGACACCGTCGAGATCATGCGCGGCGACTTCGCCGGCGAGGAAGGGGAAGTGCTCGACGTCGACCTTCGGGACACACAGATCACCGTGGACGGTGTGACCCTCGAGAAGACCGACGGCGAGGAAGTCCCCCGCCCGCTCCCGGCGAGCAACGTCCGCGTGATCGACCTGGACCTCGAGGACGACCGTCGCGAGGCGCGTCTCCGGGAGGACAACGAATGAGCAACCACCAGAAGCGACTGTCGGTACCGAACTCCTGGCCCGTCGAGCGGAAGACTGCGACGTTCACCGTCAAGGCAGGCGCCGGCCCCCACGGGGAGTCCGGCGTTCCGCTGCTCGTCCTGCTACGGGACGTGCTGGGCTACGTCGACAACGAGAAGGAGGCGCGTTACGCCCTCCGGCAGGGATCCGTCGCCGTCAACGGCGCTCGGATCTCCGACGTCCGGCGGCCGATCGGGATCTTCGACATCCTCTCGTTCGCCGAACGGGAGGAGTACTACCGCGTGTTCCCCGACGAGGGCGGGCGACTCGCCCTCGACCCGATCGACGCCGATGCCGCGGCCAGCCGCCTGGGGAAGATCGTCCGCAAGGGCACCGTCCCCGGCGGGGACGTACAGCTCACCCTCCACGACGGCACGAACCTCCGCGTCGAGGCCGACACGGAGTACGCGGCCAGGGACTCGCTCGTCGTCGACAGCGAGACGAAGGAGGTCGTCGCCCACTTCCCGTACGAGGAGGGCGCGCTCGCGGTCGTCGTCGAGGGACAGCACGCCGGGGAGACCGGGACGATCGACAGCATCGACGTCACGCTCGGTTCCGGATCCAACACCGTCACGCTCTCGAGGGACGGAGACGCCTTCGAGACGGTCGAGGAATACGTCGTCGTCATCGACGAGAACTTCACGGAGGATGCCCCCGCTGAGGAAGCCGACGGCGACACGGACGCGTCCGACGGGGAAGCCGACAGCGAGGCGGACGCGACGGACGCAGAGGAGACCGACGACGAAGACGGAGGTGACGACGAATGAGCGACGCCGGATCCGACGCCGAGTTCCACGAAATGCGGGAGCCAAGCGTCGAGAAGGTCGTCGTCCACATGGCAGTCGGACAGGGCGGGGAACCGCTGGCCCAGGCCGAGAACATCATCGAGGAGGTCACCGGCAGGCAAAGCGTCCGCACCACCGCAAACCAGACGATCGGCGAGTTCGGCATCCGGGAAGGCGATCCGATCGGCGCGAAGGTGACGCTGCGAAACGAGGCGGCCCACGAGTTCCTCGATACCGCCTTCGAGTTCACGGAGCTTTCCCGTTCGCAGTTCGACGAGACGGGGAACGTCAGCTTCGGCGTCGAGGAGCACACCGACTTCCCGAGCCAGGAGTACGACCCCGAGATTGGGATCTACGGGCTCGACGTCACGGTGACGCTGGTCCGTCCCGGCTACCGGATCGCCAAGCGCGACCGGGAGACCCGGTCGATTCCGAGTTCCCACCAGCTGACCCCCGAGGACGCGATCGCGTTCCTCGAGCGGGAGTTCGACGTGGAGGTAAACGAATGAGCGAGAGCGAAAGCGAGACCGAGGAGTCCGCCGACGCCACCGGCGAGCACGCGACGCACCGCACCGGCCAGCGACACGAGTGCCGGCGCTGCGGCAGGAAGCAGGGGTTGGTCGGCAAGTACGACATCAACCTCTGTCGACAGTGCTTCCGGGAGGTCGCGCGAGACATGGGATTCAAGAAGTACAGCTAATCATGGTAGGCAACGATCCACTGGCGAACGCGCTGTCGGGGTTGGACAACGCCGAGAGCGTCGGCCACCTGGAGTACACGGTACAGCCCGCCTCGAACGTCATCGGCTCCGTCCTCGAGGTCCTCTACGACCGCGGGTACATCGACGGCTTCGAGTTCGTCGACGACGGCAAGGCCGGACGGTTCGAGGTCGAACTGAAAGGAGCGATAAACGAGTGTGGCGCCGTCAAGCCCCGCTACTCCGCGGGCGCGGACGAGTTCGAAAAGTGGGAGAAGCGGTTCCTCCCCGCCCGCGACTACGGGGCGCTCGTCGTCACGACGAGCCACGGCGTCATGAGCCACTACGAGGCCCGCGAACGGGGCATCGGTGGCCAGGTGATCGCATACGTATACTAACATGAACCGAGTAGAAATACAGATTCCGGACGACGTGTCCGCGTCGGTCGACCACCTCGATCTCACGATCGAGGGGCCGAACGGATCGGTGACGCGTCGACTGTGGTATCCGGACGTAGCAGTCTCTATCGATGACGACGCCGTCGTCATCGAGGCGGAGCAGACCGACGCGAAGACGAACGCGACGGTCGGCACGTTCGAGAGCCACGTCGAGAACATGATCCACGGCGTGACCGAGGGATGGGAGTACCGCATGGAAGTGTACTACGCCCACTTCCCGATGCAGGTCTCCGTGGAGGGCGACGAGGTCGTCATCGAGAACTTCCTCGGCGAGAAGGCGCCGCGCCGGACCCCGATCCGTGGCGACACGGAGGTCCAGATCGACGGCGAGGAGATCGTCCTCACCGGCCCCGACAAGGAAGCCGTCGGGCAGACCGCCGCGGACATCGAACAGATCACGAAAGTGAAAGGCAAGGACACGCGCGTCTTCCAGGACGGCGTGTACATCACCGAGAAGCCGGCGACGGCAGGTGGTGCATAGATGAGCGAGCCGGAGGAACTCGAAGACATCAGCGGAGTCGGCCAGTCGAAGGCGGAAGCCCTTCGGGAGGCCGGCTACGAGACGATCGAGGACGTCAAGGCCGCCTCCCAGGGCGAGCTGTCCGACGTGGAGGGCGTCGGCAACGCACTCGCCGCACGGATCAAGGCAGACGTCGGCGGTCTCGAGGTCGAGGAGGAGACCGAGGCGGAGGTCGAGGAGGCCGAAGAGCCCGAACCGGCGGAAGCCGAGGAGGGCGAGGTCGAAACCGAACTCCGTCCCCGCGGTCACGCCGACAAGACGCCCGATCTCGACGACGAGACGGCCCGGGCGCTGGCACAGAAGCGCCGCGAGGGGAAGCCGCAGTTCAACCGACAGGACCACCACATGCGAAAGCGGATCCCGTCGTCCTGGCGGCGTCCCCGCGGCGACCTCTCGAAGCAGCGTCGGGGAATCAAGGGCAAGGGCGACACCGTCGAGGCGGGCTTCCGCTCGCCCACGGCCGCCCGCGGCCTGCATCCGTCCGGCTTCGAGGAAGTCCGCGTTTTCAACACGGACGACCTCGAGGGGATCGATCCCGACAGCGAGGCGGTGCGAATCGCGTCCACCGTCGGCGCGCGCAAGCGCGAGCGCATCGAGGAAGTGTGTGAGGACCGGGAAATCCGGGTTCTCAATCCGACCTACGTAGAAGTGGAGGTGGACGAATGACTGATCTCGGCGCACAAAAACGACTCGCGGCGGACGTGCTCGACGTCGGCGAGAGCCGCGTCTGGTTCGATCCGGAGGCGCAGTCGGAGATCGCGGACGCGATCACTCGCGAGGACATCCGCGACCTCGTCGAGGAAGGCACGATCCGCGCGAAGGACGCCAAGTCGAACTCCCGCGGACGCGCCCGGGAGCGTGACGCGAAGCGTTCCTACGGTCACCGCAAAGGTGCCGGCTCCCGGAAGGGGAAGGCCGGCGCCCGGAAGAGTTCGAAGGAGGGCTGGATCAGCCGCATCCGCGCACAGCGGCGGAGGCTGAAGGAGCTTCGCGACGACGGCACGATCGACCGTAGCCAGTACCGCGAGCTGTACGACAAGGCGAGCGGTGGCGAGTTCGAAGACGTGGCGCGTCTCGAGGCCTACGTGGAGAACAACTACGGAATAGAGGTGAACGACTGATGGCAACAGGACCACGATACAAGGTACCGATGCGGCGTCGCCGCGAGGTCCGAACGGATTACCACCAGAGGTTGCGCCTGCTGAAATCCGGCAAGCCTCGCCTGGTCGCCCGGGTGAGCAACCGACACGACAGGGCGCGCATGATCAAACCCGGACCGCAGGGAGACGACCCCCACCCCGCCCC
>JAZKTH010000178.1:0-4310 GCA_036625675.1 Haloferacaceae archaeon | reverse complement strand
CGAGATAGCGGTTCATCACGGGCTTGAGCGCGGCGTTGATCGCCGTCGCGAGCGTGCGCTCGTACTCCCTGATCTCCGGGAGCACCCCGCTCGACAGCGACGTCTCGGCGTCGACCCCCGCCTCACCCAGGAGTTCGCGCATCCGGCGCTCGTGGGCGTCGTTCTCGAAGGCAAAGAGGAAGGCGACGGCGACGCTCTCCACGTCGGCGTCGGCGACGGCCCGAGCGACCGCCTGGGCCGCCTCCTCGTCCAACGGTTCGACGACTTCGCCCCGCCGGTCCAGGCGTTCGGGCACCTCGTACCGCCGGTCGCGTTCGACGATTGGTTCGGGCTTCTCAGCGTGGAGGTCGTAGAGGTTCGGCCGGGTCTGGCGCCCGATTTCGACTGCGTCGCGGAACCCCTCGGTCGTCACGAGCGCCGTCTCGGCCCACTCCCGCTCCAGCAGGGCGTTGGTTGCGACGGTGGTGCCGTGGCCGAAGAAGGAGACGGCTTCGGGGGCGAAGTCGGCCCGCTCGCCCGCGGCGTCGACGCCGTCGAGGACGCCCCGGTCCGGGGCGTCGGGCGTCGAGGGTACCTTGCACATCGTCAGGCCAGCCCCGTCGGCGACGACCACGTCGGTGAACGTGCCGCCGACGTCGACACCGATCCGTACGTCGGTTTCCATACCGAGGACAGGGCGCTGGGGCTGATAAATCCCGGTTGCCGGAGATGGGGATGGAGATGGAGACGGCAAATTGAAGCGACCGGGGTCGTAAGAGTGTGTATGAGCATGACGGTCTCTCAGCTGGAGGCACTCGGTCGGGAACTCGGCGAGGAAATCGCCGGGACGCCGGCCTACGAGCGGTTCGAGGCGGCGAAGACGGCGGTCGAGAACGACGACGAGGCCCAAGCGAAGATCGCGGAGGTCGAACGCCTCCGCGACGAGTTCGTCGCCGCCCGCGAGACGGGCGAGGCGACACAGGAACACGTCGCGAAGCTTCAGCAAGCCCAGAACGAACTCCACTCGATGGACGTGATGGAGGAGTACCTGAACGCACAGGAGGCGCTGCAGGGGCAGTTGGAGGACATCAACCGCGCGATTTCGGAGCCGCTTGCGGTCGACTTCGGCGGGGAAGCGGGTGGGTGCTGTCACGACTAACCCCAAGTAATAGTCGTCGTGATCGGTTCCGGTCCGCGTTCCCGGCACCGTCCGTCGATCGTCTCACCCGGAAAAAAAAAAGAAAATCAGTCGTGGGACCTCATTCGGCACAGCAGACCACACAAAAGAAGGAGTCCGGTCCCGGACAGTTCCCCGTCGGATCGAAAACCGCCACGCACTGGGGGTCGGGAACGGGTTTCGTAAAGTTCGTGTTCTCCAGTGCCGCGATAGCACTGGGACACTCCGGCTCCGCGTCGGCTGGCGATTCGAGTAGCTCCAGTTCCTCGGCCTTGTCGAGTCCGCCGTGAATCATCGCCACGGCACCCGACACCACGGGACTCCCGCTCTCGAAGTCCTGCCAGATCGCCCCCTCGATTTCGGCCGTCCCGTCGGGGGCGGGTGGAAACACCTGTCCCGCGTCGGGGCTCGCGAACGGCGTCGGAAAGATCGGCACAGTCACGTCGGTGTGAGTTCCGGGACTGAGAATCTTGTACCCGATCAGCGACTCCAGCGTCGTCGCGCCACCCGATCCGATCGCAGGATCGACCGCGTGGATGCCGACGACGAACGCGGGGTCTCCGGGATCGACCTCCCGTGCGAAGTCGGGAATCACTGCGTCCACCGTCACCGGATCGGTTGCTTCGTCGAACGTTACCTCCGAAACCGTGATCGTGGAATACGCTGGGACTGGCATTGGACTAGGGTGGCTCGCCCGCAGGTTGGTCGTTGATCGTGATGCTCGGCTCCGGCCGCTCGACCGGTTCGTCGTTCATCCCGCTCCCGTCGTTGTGGCGACACTGTTCGGTGTAGAAGCCGAGGTCGAATCGCGCGGAATCGCTCTGGACCTCGTTGCCGTGATCGACCGGGAGTTCCCACTTGAAACCGATGCAGTGTCGCGTCTCAGGCGTGAAACAACCGCGATCCGGCGTTATCGGAGTGCCGTCGATCGGGATTCCGTTCCCTTCGTCCAGATCCCCGAGAACGTCCCGCAGACTCCCCTGCGATTTTTTCGGCGAAAACCAGTACACGTCGTCGTCGTCATCCCCCTCGTCGAAATCGCTGTCCACGTCTGCGCTGTCATCCGTGTGATCCGTGATGACGACTACTTCGTCGTCGTCCTCATCGTCATCGACGTTCTGAATCGTGATGTCGTGGTAATCCGTCCCCTCCCTGACGCCGACGAACACCACGTCGACGTCTTCGCCTACTCCCTTCCCTTCCGCGAATCCAACCTCCCTATCAACTGGAACGATCGTTTCGTCCTCGCCATCTCCGTCTATATCGGCCTGTTTCTCGTCGAATGGATCGAGAGTCGGGGCCGGATCGGATGCCTCGTCGAACAGGTTGTTATAGTTGCTGTCACACCAGACGGTTACTTGTATTTGATCGAGAAGTTCAACGTCTGCTGGATCCGTCGACCCCGGATCGCCGTCTTCGGCGGGATCGTCGGCCTCGGGCTCGGTGATCCCGGATTCGGCGGCTTCGAGTAGTCCCCCGTTCATCCAGACGTACCCGGGGTTGTCACACAGCGCGAAGCTGAACGTAACTTCCCCGAAGTCGCCCGGTTTCACGTCCTCCAGTTCGATCAGCGGCCGCGACAGGTCGTCGGGCACGTCCGCCAACACGTCGCAGGGATCGGCAGTCCCTTGATCGAGTTCCTTCTTCGTCTGCTTATCCGGAAACTGCTCCTGCAGCGTCGCGTTCATGAACTCCTCGTGGTCGTCGATGACCAACTCGCCGTCCTCCATGTGGGCGTGTTCGGCCTCGTCCTCGCTCCAGTCGCTGTAGTGTTCTTCCCAACCCACCTTCATGTCGAGCGTCCCGGCCGTCAACTGGTTGTTCTCGAACGTCTCCTGATCGCTAAAGAAGGCACTCGTCCCCACCCCCGCGCCCGCCGACGCGACTCCCACCGTCCCCAGCGCCGCGAGTACCTTCCGCCGCGAAAGGTCTAACTCGTCCGGCATGGTTTTCGTTCCCCTCTCGGAGAAGGTCTCCTCGGCGGGATCGAACCGCCGATTCCCACCCCCTTCGAGACTTTCGTCGATCCGAACCCCGCCGCAATAGCTAATCGTAGATTATTACAATTAAATAACATAACAATAAATAATTATGTAAACAGGGCCGTGGGTTCAAACGCGATAACGAATCACCCGCCCCATGCTCGCCATCGCCGGAGGCAAGGGCGGCGTGGGAAAGACGACGACGACGCTCGGGCTGTCGGCGGCCGTCGACGGCCCCGTCATCGCGGCCGACGCCGACCCGGACATGCCCGACCTGCACGCGCTCGCGGGCGTGGACCGCGAACCGACGCTCGCCGCACTCGGCGGGCGCGACGTGGGCGCGCTCACCCAGCCCCACCCCGAGGAGCCGGACGTCGCCCTGCTTCCCGCGCCGCCCATCGACACCGACGCGGACGCCGTCGACCGGTCGCTCACCCGGCTGTCGGTCAGCGACCGACGGGTGATCGTCGACTGTCCCGCCGGCGCCGGACCGGACGCCGCCGTTCCGCTGCGGGCCGCCGACGCCACGCTCCTCGTCACCACGCTCTGTGCGCCGGCCCTGCGCGACGCGGCGAAGACGGCGGCGATGGCCCGCACGCTCGACGCGCCGCCCCGCGGCGTCGTGTTGACGCGTACCCGGTCGGCCCCCGACGCCGTCGCCGAGTTGCTCGGCTGTCCGGTGGTAGCGTCGGTCCCTGCCGCCGACGCCCCGGTGCTCGACGACGACGGCGCTCGCGCCGCCTACCGCCGCCTCGCAGATGATCTGGGAGAAGACATAATATGACGCGTCCCGAACGCGTTGGGTATGGCTGACCGTCTGCCGACGGGTATCTCCGTCCTCGACAGGCAGCTCGACGGCGGCATCCCGCCGGGGAGCATCCTGTTGTTGAGCGCCGACCCGGCCAGCCAGTCGGAGTCCTTGCTGTACGAAATCGCGGCCGCGAGGGGGACGCTGTACGTGACGACCGTCCGGTCTGAACAGGCGGTGCGCGACGCCGTCGACCGGTACCGCGGCGGCGTCGAGCGGCTGACGATCCGCGACGCGGGCGACTACCCGCCTATCGACAACGCGACCCGCCTCGTGAAGGACCTCCCCGAGAGTTCGAACCTGCTCGTCGACGTGGTCGACCCGCTAGAGGAGGCCGACCCGACCCGGTACCGCGCGTTCCTCA
>JAZKTH010000177.1:0-4325 GCA_036625675.1 Haloferacaceae archaeon | reverse complement strand
GCGGCTCACATCAGAACGCGTCTTACGGCGGACCGCAGGGACGCTATCCTCATCTTTCGTTCGCATCACGATCCGAGTGCCCTCTCGTAGTTAAGGGCGTCGAATCGGACGCGGTCGACGCCCCCGAACGCGGGGGCGCCGAACCCCGGGTCGCCCCGGGGCGTTCGCATTCCAACCGAGGAGAGTCGACCACTTAACCCCGTCGTTACGACGCCGCCTCGTGACTGGATTTCATGGCGCGGCGGCACACGGCGAGATCCCGCACTGTGGTGTCCGTCGAGCGGTGCCCATGCGAACCGACGGGTACCTGATCGAGCGCGGACCCGCGAGGGAACGCCGCGAAGCCGCGGGACCGGCGATCGGCCGGTTTATAACACTGCGGTTTATAAGGGAGGGGTTCGCATTAAAAAGCGAAGCGATGACGGAACCCGCAGATTCAATCGAAATCCAGAACGTAGTTGCATCGACTGGCATCGGGCAGGAGCTCGACCTCGAGGCGCTGGCCGAGGACCTGCCGGGAGCGGACTTCAACCCGGACAACTTCCCGGGGCTAGTGTACAGAACGCAGAACCCCAAGGCGGCGGCGCTGATCTTCCGGTCGGGGAAGATCGTCTGCACGGGCGCGAAGAGCATCGACGACGTCCACGAGGCGCTGGGGATCATCTTCGAGAAACTCCGTGGACTCGAGATCCCGGTCGAGGAGGACCCGGAGATCACGGTCCAGAACATCGTCTCCAGCGCGGACCTGGGCCACACGCTGAACCTGAACGCGCTCGCGATCGGGCTAGGGCTCGAGGACGTGGAGTACGAACCCGAACAGTTCCCCGGACTCGTCTACCGGATGGACGAACCGGACGTGGTCATCCTGCTTTTCGGCTCGGGGAAGATCGTAATCACCGGGGGAAAACATACCGACGACGCCGAGGAGGCGGTCGTCGAGATCGTCGACCGGATCGAGAGCCTCGGACTGCTCGGCTGATCGAGCTCGGCGCCCGAAGCGGGGTTCCGTCCCGGAGCGAACGACGGACTGGGTTCGATCAGGTCCGGAACGACTCGCCGCAGCCGCACTCGGAGACGACGTTCGGATTTTCGACGTGGAACCCCTCGGCCTGGAGACCGTCCTCGTAATCCAGCTTCGAGCCGCCGATGTACTTCTGGCTCGCGGGATCGACGAACACGCGCAGCCCGTGATGCTCGGTGATGGTATCGTCCTCCTCGGGCTCGTCGTCGAACCGCATCCCGTAGGAGAGACCGGCACAGCCGCCCTGCTGTACGAACAGGCGCAATCCGCCGACACCGGCGTCCATCCCCTCCCGTTCCATCAGGGCAAGCGCCTTCTCCGCGGCCGTCTCTGTCACGACGACGGGAGTATCTCGAGTGCTCTCGGCCGCTTCGGAACTCATGGGCTACCTTATCGACCCGACGATGTTAACTGTGACGCCGGTCCGTGGAGCCGGGAGAGACGCTCGGCTACGCGTCGATTCGGGACGCCGAAACGAATTTTGCGAGGGAAGAACGCTCCGAGAGCGCCCTTCCGCACTGTCTCCAGTGCGAGGGGAGGGATTTGAACCACGGTCGCGCCGAAGGCGCTCCCTGATTCAAACTCCTCCGAGGGGAGGCAGTTGAACCACGGTCGCGCCGGAGGCGCTCCCTGATTCAAATCCCCCCGTGCATTCGCACGCGTCGCGTGCTCATGCGAGGGGAGGGATTTGAACCCACGGACCTCTACAGGAGCGGATCTTGAGTCCGCCGCCGTTTCCCGGCTTGGCTACCCTCGCACGCGAACTGGATTTGACCGCGGGATGGGTTTAAGCCATCGGTTTTAGGCCGTCCGGCCCGTACGGGCGCTATGGACGAACACACCCGGGATCCGACCGTCCCGCCACCCGTCTCCGGAAACCCGACCGGATGGCGTCGAAGTCGCGGCGAGTCGAACGGGTGGGAACACGGGACGCTCCGGCGCGCGGTCGTCCACGGCGTCCGGCTGTACAACGCCGGGGCGTACCACGAGTCGCACGATTGCTTCGAGGCGGAGTGGTACAACTACGGGGGAGGCACCACCGAGAGCGCGTTCCTGCACGGGATGACGCAGGTGGCCGCGGGCGCGTACAAACACTTCGACTTCGAGGACGACGACGGGATGCGATCGCTCTTCGACACCGCGCTGCGGTACCTGCACGCCACCCCCGAAGACTTCTACGGCGTCGACGTGGGCGACGTCAGGGCGACGGTCCAGCGGGCGCTCGCCGATCCCTCGGAGATCGAAAGCTGGAAGATCCAGCTCGACGGCGCGCGACCGGAAGCCGGCCCGGAGGACTACGAGTACGTCGAAGGGCTCGAATAGCGGCGTGAACCGGATGAACCGTGCAGTTGAAACCCGTCGCCACCCGACGGTGAGGAAATGAGAGTCACCGAACTGGGCGACGGAACGCCGGAGGTGGCGGTAGTCGGGGGGATCCACGGCGACGAGCCGTGCGGCCCGACCGCGATCGACCGGTTCCTGTCCGAGTCGCCGGAGGTGGAACGCCCCGTGAAGTTCGTCGTCGCGAACGAGGAGGCCTTGAAATCGGAGACGCGGTACGTCGACGAGGATCTCAACCGGACGTTTCCGGGATCGCCCGACGCCGACACCCACGAGGGAAAGCTGGCCCACAGTCTGGCCACGGAACTCCGCGGGAGCACCGTCCTCTCGTTGCACTCGACGCAGTCGTACGCCGAGCCGTTCGCGCTGTGTGATACCGTCGACGAGGTGACCCGCGGGGTCGTTCCCCATCTCCCTGTGGAAGTGCTGATCGAGACCGACCGCTTCACCGACGGCCGACTCATCGAACACGCCCACACGATCGAAGTGGAATGCGGGCTCCAGGGGAGCCAGGAAGCCGCGGACAACGGCTACTGGCTGATCCGGTCGTTCCTCACCGCAACCGGAGTGCTGTCCGCACCCGCCGTCGAGGAGCCGGTCCGGACCGACGTCCGGAGCGGCGACCCGATCCGCGTGTTCCGGCTCGAGGAGAAACTGCCGAAGCCGCCGGCGGATCAGTACGAGGTGTACGCCAGAAACTTCAGGCAGGTCGAAACCGGGGAACGGTTCGCCGTCGCCGACGGCTCCGAGGCCGTCGCGGACCGGAATTTCTACCCGGTGCTCCTGTCGGCTTACGGCTACGAGAACGTCTTCGGGTACGCGGCGAAGAAAGTGGGAACGCTCGGCTAGGACGGGAAGTGACTCCGCGAACCGGACTACTCCTCGGGCGCGAACTCGACGAGCGTGAGGTCGCGGTCGAGGGCACAGTAGTCGTGCGGCGGCTCGCCCAAGACCTCCTCGATCCGATACTCCTCCCCGAACTCCGCCCCCTCCGGGACGCAGTACTCGTGACTCGGACAGTCGGTGTGGGGACACGGGCCCGCCAGCGACGCGCGCGAACCAGCGAAGACGCCGCGCGACGGCACGTTGGCCCGGACCGGGGCGACCTCCACTTCTACCGCCCGCACGCCCGCGTCGTGGACGGCGCAGTCGAGCACCTGCGTGTTCTCCCTGACGCCGGTCACGCGGTAGCGCCGGCCCTCCGTGAGGTTCAGACACTGCGCCCGGTACGGACAGCCCTCGCACGCCGGAGATTCCCCGCGATAGACGAACTCGCGGCCGGGTTCCGCGAGCCGCGTTCCGATGAGCGTGACCGTCGGCATGTCGCCACGTTACGGTCGCGGGACGTTAAGCCTCTCGCTCGACCGGAACGCGGGATCTCGACCGCCGCGTGGGAGCCGTACGATTCCGCCCTCCGACCCGGTGCCGGGGATCGACGACCCGATACCGATGATTTTTGCCGTCGATGGACGTGAGTCGAATATGGACATCGCAGTAGTCGGTGACGGACCGGCCGCGGAGGCGGCCGAGGCCGGCCTCGCGGACGTGGACGCGAACGTATTCGCGGTCGAGGCGTCGCTGCTCGACGGGTTCGACAGGGCCGTCGTGGTGGGATCGACCGGCGACGAGGTGTTCGAAACCGCCAACGAGGCGCTCGATCGCTGGGTCGCCGTCGAGATCGGCGGGATCGGCGGCCGTCCCATCGCGGACGTGGACGCCACAGTCACGCTGTTCGAGCGGGCGTGCTACGAGTGCCTCCGCGAGCGCGTCGCCGCCGGAAGCGCCGAACCGGCCGAGGCGGCCCGCGGCGTGCGATCCGGCGTCCGCTACGCCGGCGCGGCCGCCGCCCGGCGCCTCATCCGGACGCTCTCGGGGGCCGACCTCGGCGACACCGTCCTCGAGGAACCCGGCCAGGAGCGACAGCTGCTGCCGGTACCCGGCTGCGAATGCAGCGGGGGCGACG
>JAZKTH010000176.1:0-4336 GCA_036625675.1 Haloferacaceae archaeon | reverse complement strand
AACAGGGGAGAGTTCTTCTCGTTTCTCGGCCCGAGCGGCTGCGGGAAGACGACGACGCTCCGGATGATTGCGGGGTTCGAGGAGCCAACGTCGGGAACGATCGAGATAGACGGCGAGAACCTGGCCGGACAGCTGGCGCACGAACGCGACGTCAGCATGGTGTTCCAGAACTTCGCGCTCTTCCCCAACAAATCCGTCGGGGAAAACGTCGCGTTCGGGTTGAAGATGGACGGCGTTGGGAAGGCCGAGCGACGGAAACGGGCGGCGGAGTACCTGGAACTCGTCGACATGGAGGGGTTTCAGGATCGAAAGCCCGAGAACCTCTCGGGGGGACAACAGCAGCGGGTCGCGCTGGCCCGGGCGCTGATCACGGAGCCGACGATCCTGCTGCTCGACGAGCCGCTCTCGAGCCTCGACCTGAAGCTCCGAAAGAACATGCGGTTCGAGCTGAAACGGATACAGGAGGAACTCAACACGACGTTCATCTACGTGACCCACGATCAGGAGGAGGCGCTGTCGATGAGCGACCGGATCATGCTCATGAACGACGGGAGATGCGTACAGATCGGATCACCCTCGGAGCTGTACAACCGCCCGGTGTCAGAGTTCGCCGCGAACTTCATCGGCGACACGAACTTCTTCGAGGGACGAGTGACGGATCGGGAAGACGGGACGGTCGACGTAGAACTCGACGAGCTGGACGCAACGTTGCGCGGGATGCAAAACTCGGTGAACGCAGGCGTGGGCGATCGAGTAGTTCTCAGTCTCAGACCCGAAAATATCGACGTGTCGGTCACCGATACGGAGGACGGGATCCACGGAGAAGTCGACGCGGTCACGTTCTACGGGAAGTCTAGTCGGTTCCTCGTCGACGTCAACGGCAAGCAGGTTCTCGTCGAGGTGGCTGGAACGGGGAATCGACGCGGCTACGACGAGAACGACACCGTGTCGCTCCGGATCGCTAGCAACGACGCGACGCTGGTCGAGGGGTAAAAATGGGAATCAAGGAGACGCTCGAAGGAGTCCGTCCGGGTTCCCACGGCGAAGGAACCGGCTGGTTACGAAGTGGACCCGCGTCCCGACTGATACCCGGCGTCGCGTGGGTCGGAATCGTGCTCGGAGGATCGCTGATCACGGTCTTCCTGTACAGCTTCACGCAGGATCCCCTGGCGGGGGAATTCGGGATCACGTTCGAGTTCTACCGGCGGTTCCTCGGGAGTTCGTTGTACCAGTCGATCATGATCGACTCGGTCGTGATCGCCGTCAAGACCACGATCGGGACGCTGCTCATCGGCTATCCGCTCGCCTACTACATCGCGATACAAAGCGACCACCGAAACCTCCTCATCTTGCTCGTCATCGCGCCTATCTGGATCAACGAGGTCATCCGGTACTTCGCCTGGATACTGATCCTCGACAGGAACGGCGTCATCAACTGGTTGCTGGTGGACGGGATCGGGATCGTTCAGGAACCTCTCGGGCTGATAGGGACGGAGAACGCGGTGGTCATCGGCCTGGTTCACCCGCTGTTGCCGTACATGGTCGTGCCGATCGTCGCGAGTCTGCTCCACGTCGACTACTCGCAGGTCGAGGCGGCGAAGAACCTCGGAGCGACGCGCCTGCAGGCGTTCTACGAGGTGACTCTCCCGCAGTCGAAACCCGGGATCGTCGCGGGTTCCACGTTCGTGTTCGTGCTCTCCTCGGGCGCGTATCTCGCCCCGATCCTGCTGGGCGGTAGCGGAAACAAGATGATAGCCAACTTCATCGGGGTCATGTTCGGCGAGGGGCAAAACTGGAACTTCGGCGCGGTTCTCGCCGTCGCGTACAGCCTGCTGATCGTGGCGGTGTTCGTGTTCGTCGGGCGGTTCATGGACGTCGAAGTCGCCGGAACGACGTCGGTGGAGGAGGAGCCATGAGCCCGTCCATCAGCGGGCTGCTCGGCCGGATACAGATCGGGGACACCGCGGCGACCGGTCTGCAGAAAGCCGGTGCCGGGGCCGTGATCCTGTTCCTGTACCTCCCGATCGCGGTCGTCATCATGCTGTCGTTCACCCCGCAAACGACCCCGACGTTCCCGATGCCCGGCGTCTCGCTCCGGTGGTACGAGGCGCTACTGCAGGACGATGCGATGATCGACGCCCTCGTTTTGAGTTCCGAGCTGGCGTTCGTGACGACCGTCGTCTCCATCGTGGTCGGGAGCCTCGCCGCGTTCGGGATCGTCCGAACCGATTTCGGGGATTCGGTCCTGGACGAGGGCAAACTCCGGCTGCTGTTCAGCCTGCCGATACTCATCCCGTGGATCATCACCGGGATCGGCGGGCTGGTGTTCTTCAACGTGATCGGTCTCTTCGGCACGTTCCGGTCTTACCTGATCGGCCACGTCCTGATCACGCTCCCGTTCACGACGCTCGTGGTCGCCTCCGGCCTCGACGGGTTCGACGTCTCCCTCGAGGAGGCCGCCATGAACCTCGGCGCGACCAAGCGTCGCGCGTACTTCGAAGTGACGCTGCCGATGATCATGCCCAGCATCGTCGCCGCCATGCTGTTCGCGTTCATTCTGTCGTTCAACAACTTCATCCACACGTTCTTCTGGCTCAGCTTCTCGGACCAGACGCTCCCGGTGTACATCTTCGGGCTCCTCCGGCGGACCTACGACCCGACGCTCAACGCGATCGGAACCTTCCTCATCGTCTTCTCGCTCGCCGTGACGATCACTGCAGAGCGCATCTCGAGCCGCGTGCTCACCTGAGCTCCCGAACTCCGCTGAAGGCGGCTGGTATCGCGGGCTCCAGTGGGGTATCTATAGCACGTCGATGTTGTGGCTCACTGTTTCGAGCGTCTGATCGGGCCCGGCCGTAAACGCACCGTCTGCGACGATTTCGGTCCCCGAGACGTACGACGCTTCCTCGGACGCCAGAAACAGCACGACGCTTGCGATCTCTTCGGGCTGTCCGAAGCGGCCGAGCGGGAACTGGTCGATCCACTCCTCGACGATCTCCTCGTCGCCGGCGTGCGGGTGACTCCCCGTCTCGATCTCGCCGGGACAGACGACGTTCGATCGAATTCCGTGCCGGCCGTATTGATTCGCCAGAAGCTTCGAGAACGGAATCAGCCCGCCTTTGGCCGCCGTATAGGCGGCGTTTCCGATCCCGAAGAGACCGTTGACCGAGGAAACGTGGACGAGGCTGCCGCCGCCGGAGTCGATCATCTCCGGGAGGACCGCCCGCGAGCAGAGGAACGCCGCCTTGCAGTTGAGTTCGAGGTTCCGGTCCCAGATCTCCCCGTCGATGCGATGGGCGTTGTCGTCGTCGATCGTGCCGCCGGCGTTGTTCACGAGGACGTCCACCCCTCCGAACGTCTCGACGGTCGTTTCGACCATCGAGTCGATCTGGTCGGCGTCCGTGACGTCCGTCCGGACCGCGACCGCAGAGCCCCGCTCCGTGGAGATGGCGTCGGCGACCGCTGTCGCGCCGTCCTCGTCGACGTCGGCGACGACGACGTTGGCTCCCTCCCGGGCGAACCGCCGCGCCGTCGCGCGTCCGATCCCCGATGCGCTCCCCGTCACGATCGCTGTTTTATCAAGCAATCTCTCGCCTGGCATACGCCCACGAGAACCTGTGCAGACAAAGTCTCTGGGGTCCAACTCGGTCGGGAATTACGAGACGGATCCGACTGGAAGACGCGCCGTCGTCAACGCACCAGGCCGACTACGAATCCTCCCCGGTGTAGGCGGGATCGGCCTCGTGAATCCGACCGTCCGAGACGTTCGGACCGCCGATGGCGACGACGTGGAGCGTCCCGTTTGCAGTCTTCGGGTTGTACGCCCGGTGGTAATTGCCCGGCTCGACGACGAAGACGTGGTCCTCCGTCACCTCGAACGTCCCCTCCGGCGTTTCGACGTGCATCTCGCCCTCGACGACGTAGAACAACTCCTCCTGCGTCTCGTGGAGGTGATAGTGCTGTGGTACCTGTTCGCCGGGCTCGGCGAGGTAACGGCTCAGCCCGACGTGGTCCAGGTCGACGGCCTCGGCGATAGTCCGGCGGTCGCACTCGTGCTCGGGATGCGGTTCGATCTCGTCCAGTGAAACATCGTGGTAGCCCATCGGGTTTCACGTAGGCGGCGTGGGGCAAGAATGTACGTGTTGGATACGTGATGTACTCGCGGGCACGGTGGTCGCCTCCGGTGTGTTACGGGGTCGTTACTTCAGGTGCTCGTCGAAGAACTCGAGCACGCGTGGGAGGGCGTCGTGCCAGGTTTCCGGCTTCTCGAACATGTGTTCCTCACCGGGGTAGTACACAGTGTCGAAGTCGACCCCGGCCTCGACGCAGTCGACGA
>JAZKTH010000017.1:0-23306 GCA_036625675.1 Haloferacaceae archaeon | reverse complement strand
CACCCACAGCTGCCTCACGCCGGTTCTCAGCAAAATCTCATCTTTGACCCGCAAACGAACCCCCTCGGCCGAGCTACCCGAACGGTCGAACCAACCGACGAGAGGGGTTTCGCCGGTCGGCACACGACGGGATCACAGTGAACTCTCGGATAGATCGATACTCTAATCGTTCAGATAACACATAGTATTTTAATAATATATAAAATCCTTATATTTTCCTTTAGACGCAGTGGTCCGGCTAGCGGTGAAGGTGGAGGAAAACGGCGACAGTCGGGCAGGGAGGCCCCGGCCGGCGTTCGGTCGCGGGGACGCCTATCCGTTTCCGTTTTCGCTTCCGTTTCCACCGGAATGCTCACCCTCGGCGGTCGCAACGATCGCCTGCCCGTAGGCAATCCCGGCGTCCCCGGGCGGAACCCGATCGTGGCCAAGGAACCGAAGGCCGGCGGACTCGACGGTCTCCCGGATCCGCCGGGAGATCGCCGCGTTGTACGCCACGCCGCCGGTGAAACCGACGGCGTCGACGCCGCGTTCCTCGGCGACCTCGGCCGCGATATCAGCCAGTCCGCGCGCGAGTGCGTCCTGGACAGTGGCGGCGACGACGTCGGTCGGTTCCGCTCGCGCGAGGTCGTCGAGCCGTTCGGCCAGGGCGGCCACGTCGACCACGCGGTCGCCGCTGTCCCCCCGGCCGTCGGATCCCCCGCCGCGACGGCGATACGGGACCGCGACGTCGACGGGGTCGGCGCCGGACGCGGCGGCCTCGAGCCTGACCGCCGGCTCGCCCTGGTACCGCCGTTCGGTCCCGACATCGAGAAGCGCGCTGACCGCGTCGAGGAACCGTCCGGCGCTCGTCGTCTCGGGCGCGTTGACGCCCGCTTCAAGCCCCTCGCGAACCGTCGCGGCGTCGGCTGTATCGAGCGACGTCCGCGCCGCGATCACCTCGTCGATCCGGTCCGGGTCCGAAAGCAGGCTCGCGAGGATCCGCGCGGGGCGTTCGATCGCTGCCTCGCCGCCCGGGAGCCTGAAGCTGTCGAGGCCGCCGATCCGTTCGAACGAATCCAGCCTCGCGTCCAGCACCTCCCCGCCCCAGATCGTGCCGTCGAGGCCGTAGCCGGTGCCGTCGGCGGCGATCACGACCGCCCGCTCCCGGTCGTGCTCCGCGAGCAACGACGCCGCGTGGGCGTGGTGGTGTTGCACCTCGATCGGCCCCGCCGCTTCGCCCCCGTCTGCCCCGTCCTCGTCGGCGATCGACCCGGCGTACTCCGCCGCCAGCCGGCTGGTGAGAAAGTTCGGGTGAGCGTCGCAGGCGACGACCTCTGGATCGACGCCCAGCAGTTCGCCGAGATGATCGACCGCCTCCCGGAGGAACGCCTCGGTCGCGGGGTCGTCGACGTCGCCGAGGTGCTGGGAGGGGAACACCTCGTCGTCACGCGCCAGCGCGACCGTCCCGTCGAACTCCGCCCCCAGCGCCAGGACGGACGGTCCATCGCCGCGCCGCGGAAGCGGCTGGGGGACCCATCCCCGGGAGCGGCGGAGGAACCGACGGTCGCCGTCGACGACGCGGACGACGCTGTCGTCACACCGGGCGACGATCTCCCGGTCGTGCACGAGCGCCGCGTCGATCACTCCCGAGAGGCTCTCGAAGATCGAATCCACCGTCAGGCACATCGGGTCGCCGGGCATGTTCCCGCTGGTCATCACGAGGGGACCGTCCAGCTCGTCGGCGCCGCCGACCCCCTCGAACAGCAGGTGGTGGAGGCCGGCGTACGGGAGCATCACCCCCACGGTGTGGAGGCCGGGGGCGACGGCGTCGAGCCGGCCGTCGTCCTCCCGGTCGAGCACGACGATCGGGCGGCGGACGTCCTCGAGCTGCTCCCGCTCGGTCTCCGAGACGGCGGCGAACGACCGCGTCCGCTCGACCGAGGGCGCCATCACCGCGAAGGGCTTTCCCGGACGGTTCGTCAGTTCGCGGAGCCGCTCGACAGTCTCCCCGTCGGTCGCGTCACACGCCAGGTGCGTGCCGCCGATCCCCCGGATCGCGAGGATCTCTCCCCGCGAGAGGCGGGCGACGGCGTCCGCGATCGCCTCCGTTCCGGTCGTCCGCCGACGGCGGTCGGTCGCGCCGTCGTCGGCCGTGCCGTCGTCGGTCGGCTCCAGCAGCGACAGCGTCGGCCCGCAGTCCGGACAGGCGATCGTCTGGGCGTGGTATCGCCGGTCGGACGGCTCCTCGTACTCCGCCCGGCAGGCGTCGCACATCGGGAACGCGTCCATCGACGTGCGCGGCCTGTCGTACGGCAGCCCCCGGATGACGGTGTACCGGGGGCCACAGTCCACGCAGGAAGTCGCCCAGTACCGGTGATACCGCGAGTTCGGATCCCTGACGTCGGCGAGACACCGATCGCAGATGCCGGTGTCCGGCGGGATCGTTCCGGAACCGCCGCCGTCGTCGGTGGACTGCAGGATCCGGAACTCGTCGCTCTCCGCGGACCTGTCGGCACCCGCATCCCCCTCGGCTGGAGGGGTCGACCGGTCGACGTCGACCGACTCGACCCGCGAGAGCGGCGGCGGCCGCTGGCGCAGGTCCGCCAGGAACGCGTCGACGTCGTCCGGATCGCCCTCGAGGACGATTTCGACGCCGGCGTCGCCGGTGTTCCGGACCGAGCCTGCGAGCCCGTGTTCGGTGGCGCGCCGGTAGACGAACGGCCGGAAACCGACGCCCTGGACGACGCCCTGTACCCTGACGTCCGCGCGAATCCCCGATCGGCTCATCGGCTACCGGGGGGACTGTTCCGGGTGACCGGCCCGATCAGCGTGATCGTGCTCGTGACTACCCTCCCCGTGGTCGTGGCCGCGCCGCTCCGACTCCAG
Organism: Haloferacaceae archaeon; assembly: GCA_036625675.1. GTDB lineage: Archaea > Halobacteriota > Halobacteria > Halobacteriales > Haloferacaceae > Halalkaliarchaeum. The sequence continues at coordinate 20,441 of JAZKTH010000017.1, read as the reverse complement.
GAAGTCGGCGAGGTCGTCGATGCCGACGCCGTCGCGGGCGTTGGTCTCGAACACCGGCAAGTTCGGGGCGGCGCGGTCGATGTCGTCCCGGAGACGGTCGAGGTCCGCACCCACCGCCTCCGCGATGTCGATCTTGTTCACGACCGCCGCGTCACACGCCTGCACAAGAAGGGGGTGCTTGCCGACCACGTCGTCGCCCTCGGTCGTGCTGACGACGAGCACCCGGACGCTCGCGCCGAGCGGGAAGTCGGCCGGACAGACCATGTTCCCGACGTTCTCGACGTACAGCGTGTCGAGCTCCTCCAGGTCGAACCCGGAAAGGGCCGTCCCGACCCCGTCGGGGTCGAGGTGACACTCCTTGCCGGTGTTCACGTTCTCCACCGGAATCCCGTGTTCCCGGAGCCGTGACGCGTCGTCCTCGCCGGCGACGTCGCCCACGATCGCGCCGATGCGCTCCTCCTCGGGCGACCGCTCGATCAGCTCCTCGATGAGCCGGGTCTTGCCGCCGCCAGTGCTGCCGACGAACTCGACGGCGAACACGCCGTGTTCGTGCGCGAGCGTCTCGTGGAGGTCGCCGGCGCGTTCGCGGATGGCCGCCAGCACGTCCGCCTCGGCGTCCGTGGCGCCTTCCCCGTGATCCCCGTCGCCGTGGCCGAACCGGTGGGCGCGGGCCGGGCCGACCAGCCGGTCGAGGAGGCGACTCGCGCGCCCGCTCGCCGCCCGGTCGAGCTCCCGGAGCCACCGCGCCGGCCGAAGCCGGGGTCGATACGTCCGATCGATTCGATGCAGTTCACTCGTCGTCTGGTAGTACATGGTCTGTGGGTTCAGTTCGTCCGCTCGGTTCGCTCTTCGGTCCGCTCGGGGACGTCGACGCTCGCGAGCCGGCACTCGCGTCCGCGAACGAGTTCGGCCCGGCCGCCGCACTCGGGACACCGCACGTCCGGGGCGAACGCGTTCGCGAGGTCCAGTTCGTCGGGATCGTCGCGCCAGCCGCACTCGCAGGCCGCCTCCGGCTCGACCGTCTCCGTCCGGACGGCCGCCCCCTCCGCCGGCGTCCCCTCGGTGATCGCCTCCAGACAGAACACCAGCTGGTCGGCGTTGACGTGGGTCGCCCGCCCGATCTCGACGGTCATCGCCTCCACCCGGTCCGCGCCGTGTTCGTCGGCCGCCGTCAGCGCCCGGTCCAGGATGGCGGAGGCGACGCTGATCTCGTGCATCAGCAGATCCGGGGGAGTGCCTCCCCCTCGGGTTCCGTCAGATACCGCCGGCCGAAGCCGGTATCGACCACGACCCGGCCGGCGTGCTCGTCGACGACGCGTCCGACGATCGCGGCCTCGCTGCCGCCGGAAACCTCGCGGACGGCCTCGAGGACGTCTTCCGCGTCGTCGGGGTCGACGCCCAACACGACTTTCCCCTCGTTGGCGACGGACAGCGGGTCGATCCCGAGAACCTCCCCGGCGGAGGCGGTGGCGCTGCGCACCGGGATCTCCGGTTCGTCCACGTCGATTCCGACGTCGGCCTTGTCGGCCATCTCGTTGAGCGCGTTCGCCAGGCCGCCGCGCGTGGGATCCTTCATCGCGGTCACCGTCCCGGCCGAAAGCGCCGCACGGACGATGTCGTTGACCGGCGCGACGTCGCTCTCGAGGTCTCCCCCGAAGTCGAACCCCTCGCGCTCGGACAGCAGGGCGATGCCGTGATCCCCCATCGTCCCGCTGACGACGACGGCGTCGCCGGGGCGCAGTCCGGCGTCGGTCACCGTCGACTCGCGGTCGACGTACGCGACGCCGGCGGTGTTGACCACGACGCCGTCGACCTCGCCGTTGCCCATCACCTTGGTGTCGCCGGTCGAGATCGTCGTGCCCGCCTCCAGGGCGGTCTCGCGCATCGACTCGACGACCCGCTCGACGTCGGCGATGGGGGTCCCCTCCTCCAGCACCAGCGAACACGTCAGCGTCAGCGGTCGGGTGGCACCCATCATCGCGAGATCGTTAACCGTCCCGGCGACCGCGAGGCGGCCGATGTCGCCCCCCGGGAAGAACCGCGGCTTCACCACGTGACTGTCGGTGGTGACGACGACGGCCTCCGAGCCGTCGCCGACCGGGTGGACCGCGCCGTCGTCGAGCGCCGCCAGCCCGACGCCGCCGTCGGCGATGTCCGCGTCGCCGGCGCCGTCGCCGGACGCGAACCGCGACACGACGAGGTCGTCCACCAGCGAACGCATCGCTCCCCCGCCCGCGCCGTGGGCCAGGGTGACGACGTCGTCTCGGTCGGTGCTCTCGTCCGTTTCGGGTGTCGTGTTTCCTGCCATGATTACGCGCCGTCTCCACTCATTTCACAGGTCCGGATGGCCGCCGTACTCGTGCCAGATCTTGCAGGTCCCCTCGCTGCTCACCATGCAGGCGCCGACGGGGTTGCCGGGGGTGCACTCCTCGCCGAACAGCTCGCACTCGTCCGGGTCGGCCTTGCCGGCCATGATGTCCCCGCAGATGCACTGGTCGGTCAGCGGGTCGGTCCCGCCGGTCTCTGGTTCGACGTCGAACCGGTTTCGCGCGTCGTACTCCGCGTACTCCTCGCGTAGCACCAGGTTGGCGCCGGGGATCTCGGCGATGCCGCGCCACTCACCGGAAGTCTTCTCGAACACGGACCACATCGTCTCGAGGGCGGCCCGGTTCCCTTCGCGGCTCACGCAGCGGGGGTAGGCGTTCTCCAGCCCGGCGGTTCCCTCACTGATGTGTTCCAGCAGCCGCTCGATGCCGAGCAGGACGTCGATCGGTTCGAAGCCGCCGACGACGACCGGCGTGTCGTACTCCTCGACGAACGGCTCGAAGAGGCCGTATCCGGTGATCGTCGCGGCGTGACCCGCCGCGAGGAAGCCGTCGACGTCGGTGTCGGGCATCTCCGCGACAACCTCCATCGCCGGCGGGACGTACTTGTGTGCCGAAAGCACCGAGAAGTTCTCCGGCGGGTCGTCGACCAGCACAGCCGCCGTCGGCGCCGCCGTGGTCTCGAATCCGGTCGCGAAGAACACGACTTCCTCGTCGGGGTTCTCCTCGGCCAGTTCGACGGCCTCGCTGGCGGAGTAGACGATCTCCACCTCCGCGCCGTCCGCCCGGGCGTCCGAGAGACTCTTCTCCGTCCCGGGGACCCGGAACATGTCGCCGTAGGTGGCGACGATGGCCCCCTCCTCGGCGACCGCGACCGCCTCGTCGACCTCCGGCATGTTCGTCACGCAGACGGGGCAGCCCGGGCCCATCCGGACCGACAGCCCGTCGGGGAGCATGCTCCGCAGTCCGAACTTGGCGATCGCCTGCTCGTGTGAGCCACACACGTGCATCACGTCCACGGTGCCGTCGACCTCCGCCATCAGCTCCTCGAGGCGGTCGGCCAGCTGTTCGGCCTGCTCCGGGTCGCGAAACTGCAGCTGGTTGTCAGCGCTCATCCGTGTCACGTCCCGCTTCATCTGGGCGATCCTCCGGGGCGGTTCGCGACCCGGCTCCGGGGCGCTGGGCGATCTCGTCGATCGAAGAGCCACCCCCTGCGTCGACCGCCGTCGGGCGGTCGCCGAACTCCAGGGTGGCGTCGGTCGCGCCGATCTCCTCGAGCGCCTCGTCCTCGTCGCCGGTCAAAAGCGACTCGTACAGCTCGATCGTCTCCTCGACCTCGTCGTCGGGGATCTTCCTGATCGCGAAGCCGGCGTGGTTGAGGATGTAGTCGCCGACGTCGACGTCGGCCCCGACGATGTCGAGGCGCACGTCCTTCTCGACGTTCCAGAACTCCGCCCGCGCCCTCATTCCGTCGATCTCCAGTATCTCGCCCGGAATGCCGAGACACATTACTCCTCACCCCCTTCGTCCGACTTGACGGCCGACTCCGAATCGATCCGCCCGTCGACCTCCACCTGCATGTTCCACGGGTCGTTCCCGAGCAGCCGATCCGGGCGGATCGATCCCTTCACGTGGTGGCCGTCCGCCTCGTGTTCGTCGATCTCGTCCACGCCGATGTGCGTTTCACAGTCCGTGCAGTACCACTTTGAGCTCATGATTCGATCACTCTCCAGGCGCTTTTGCGCCGTTCGACTCCGATTCGCAGTTTGGCATTCGTTTTTCGGAACATAATCCTTGGCTCTCCTGTCTCCGCAGCCGATCCTCCGACCGGATCCGCCCGGCCACGTTCGGCGATTCCACAGCCCTTCTGTCCGCGTCCGCCATATCCACAGCCCCTCCGTCCGCGTCCGCTACTCCGGCAGGCGATCGAGGACGAGTTCCACCAGCTCCGGAACGGCCGCCTCGACCGGTTCGCTCAGCTCCATCGACGCCTCGACCCGTGCGGGTTCGACGCCGAAAATCAGCAGTTCGTCCGGAAGGTCGTACGCCTCCCTGCCGGCATGGAGCGCCTCGGCGAACGAGAAGTCGTGCATCGTCATCTCCGGCACCTCGCCCGCGAACGAGCCGTCGACCCACCGGTATCGCTGGACCGTGCCCGGCTCCTCGCCGGTGGCGATCGCGTCGATCACGACGGCCGTCTCGGAGCCGCTCATCGCCTCCAGCGCGAAGAACGCGGTGGTGCCGGCGTGGGTCAGCGTCACGTCCCCGGTGTCCGTCTCGGGCAGCCCCTCCAGCTCCTCCACGATCCGCTCGCCGAGACCGTCGTCTCCCATGATCGGGTTGCCGACCCCGACGACTGCGACCTGCGCGCCGTCGGTTCCGGCGTCGGTCGACGGTTCCGGTTCGGACGAGCGTGCCATCGTCAGTCCTGTTCCTCAGAGGCGTCGGATCCGTCGGACGCCGAGTCCGCCTCGGGTGCGTCCACGCGCTCTTGCAGCTCCGACCCGGTGCCGAGCCGCGTTGCGATCGGGTCGAACCCCTTCGCCAGCGAGTCCTTCGCCCTTGCGCGCCCCTTCGGTTCCGGACGGGTCTCCTCGTCGACCGACCAGCCCTTCAGCTTCCCGTGGAACATCGACATGGTCATGTCGAAGTTGCTCGGCATCATCGGGAAGTAGGCGTGGATCGACACGGCCGCGACCACGAAGAACGTCGACACGAGGTGGATCCGGAGCATGTTCTCGTAGGTGATCCACCCTGCCATGAAGCCGAGCGCCTCGAGCCACCACGCGGGATTCGTGGCCAGCGCGGACCACAGCGCGAAGCCGGTCAGGGTGAGCACGCCGACGAAGAACCAGGTGACGTACCAGAACACCGTCTGCATCGGGTGGTAGCCGACCCACTCTTCCTCGTCCTCGTCGTAGGTCCGGCGCGCCTTCTTGTAGCCCGGGATGTAGCTCGCGAGCCCGACGAACGACATCGCGATGATGATCTCCTCTTTGATCTGGTCCAGCGAGACCAGCAACGAGTCCCCGTCCACGACGGCGTGGTAGAACGGGAAGAGGATGAACGCGATCACGGCGAGCAGAACGCCCGCCCAGACGTGGGTCAGGAACGCGACGTGGTACCCGTCCCAGATGCCGACGTCGAAGGGACCGTACCAGCCGGTCCAGAACGCGACGCCGGTGACGATCGCGAGCAGCATGAAAAGCACCATCGACCAGTGCGAGACGATCGCTCCCAGGCCGTGGCGGTGCAGGATCTCGCGGTCGTCCTTATCGAAGTACTCGTAGCCCTCGAACCGCCCGGCCACCTCGAGCCAGAGCCGCGAGAGGACGTTGTCGCTCTCCTCGCCGGCGGCTGGCCGCTCGGCGTCGCCGAGTTCCGCGGTCTTCTCAGACATCACATCCCCCCTCCGTCATCTCGGGACGGACCGGTTCGACCTCGGCCTGGAACTCGCCGTCGGGGCCCTGGACGTGGACCGCGCACGCGAGGCACGGGTCCATCGAACGCACGGTTCGCATCACGTTGAGCGGGTTGTCCATGTCGCCGACCTGGTCCCCGACGAGCCCCTCCTCGAGGATGCTGGGCTGTCCGTCGCCGTCGCGCGGGCCGATGTTCCACAGCGTCGGCGTGATGATCTGGTACTGTTCGACCTGACCGTTCTGGACGTCCATGTAGTGCGACAGCGCGCCGCGGGACGGCTCGAAGAGGCCGACACCCCGACCGGTGAAGTCGTCCGTCCAGTCGTCGGCCATGAACGGCTCCGAGGGATCGACCATGTCGAGCCACTCCAGCACCTGGTCCCGGACGAGCAGGATCTCCTGGGCGCGGGCGATGAGCCGGTTGAGCGTGTTGCTCTCGGCCGGGCCGCCGCCGAGCGTCTCGCGGAGGTCGAACGGATCCATGTCGCTGATGACGAGACGGGCCAGCGGGCCGACTTCCATCGACTGCCCCTCGAAGCGGGGGGCCTTCCCCCACGAGTAGGCGCCGTCCTTGTCGGGCTCGGGCTCCGGCGGCTTCGCCGTCCGCGGGTCCCCGCCCGAGTCGTCGGTGTACCAGGAGTACTCGGTGTCCTCGACGATCCCGTCGACGATCTCCTCCTTGCTCAGCGACTCGACCGAACCGTTCCGGTAGACGCCGCGCTCGAAGAACAGGTCCTCCGAGTCCGGATCCGTGAAGATGCCGTTGCTGTAGTAGCGGTTCGGGCCCTGGCCGAGTTCGGCAGTTCCCTCGCGGGCGGCGGCGACGAGGATCGAGACGACGTCGTGGAGCCCCTCGCCGAGCGTCGGATCGAACTCGCCGTTCTGGACGTTCTCGATTACCTCCGGCACGGCGTCAGTCGGCCCGATCCAGTTGCTGACCTCCTTGACGCGGGATTTCACCTGTTCGATCGTGGACTGGTCCGGGCGCGTCGCCAGGCCGCCGGGCCTGTAGGAGACCGGGTGCGGCGACCGACCGCCGAACTCGGCGAGCGCCTGCATGATCCGCCGCTGGTTCTCCATCGCGCCCATGTAGCCGTCGCCCTCGAGCGGGTCGAGGCGGTCGAAGCCGGTGCCCGCGACCGCGTCGCTGTAGTCGGGGCCGACCAGCGCGAACAGGTGAACGGCGTGGTTCCACAGGTAGAAGATCCCCTCGGCGGCGTCCCGCAGCAGCACGGCGTTCCGCGGCGGACCGTCGAAGACCCCCGCGTTCATCGCGGCGTCCTCCGCCGCCTTCGAGGAACAGAGCCGGTGACACAGGAAACAGACCCCACAGACCATCCCGGTGATCTGCGGCGCGTCCGACGGCGGTCGACCGAGCGTGACGATCTCGGCGCCCCGGAACATCTCCATTTTGCTCTTCGCTTCCTCTACCACCCCGTCGTCGTCGACCTGCAGGGTCATTCCGTGGTGGCCTTCAATTCGCGTCGTCGGGTCGATGTCTATCTCTGGCATGTGTATCGTGTGTCCTTGTGTGCGTTGTATGAGTTACTATTCGAACCGTCAGTCCGAGGCCTTCGTCTCCGGTTCGTCGGACGGCTCCTCCTCGTCCTTGCCGAACTTGCCGTAGCCCATGGCCTTGCGTCCCACGTGGGCTCCGATGCCGGCCGCCGCGGCGACCACGCCGGCAGCCCCCGCCTGTCCGGCGTTGATCGGACCGAGGATCGAACTGTCCTCGATCTCCTCGTGGAACGGGGAGAAGCGGTCCCAGAACCCGGGCTCCATGCAGCCGATGCACGGCGCGCCGACGTTCAAGCAGACGCTGGTCCCGTCGTTCCACAGCCGGCTCATGTCGTCACAGTGGGTGTACGGTCCCGAACAGCCGACCTTGAGGAGACATCCCTCTCCGCCGGGTTTGTCGGCGAACTCGCCCCGATCGAAGTACCCCCGGAGCGGACAGTTGTCGTGCACCAGCGGCTCGTAGAACGGCTTCGGCCGGTTGTACTCGTCCAGTTCCGGCGTGTGGCCGTTGAGAACCGTCGCCAGCGTCAGCAGGATGTAGTCGGGATTCGGCGGACAGCCGCTGATGTTCACGACCGGGAGACCCTCCTGGGAGGTGAAGTCCGGTCCCAGCACGCCGCCCTCGCTTCGTTTCTCGAACTGGAGCCCCTTCGCGCCCGTGACGTTCTCGCCCAGCCCGTAGAGCTCCTTTTTGTTCTCAGCCGCGGGCCAGCCGCCGAACGAGGCACAGTTGCCCACGCTGATGACGAGGCCGGATTTCGGCGCCAGTTCCTTCACCCAGTCGACCATTGGCCTGTGGCCGACGACGGCTGCTTCGGGCATCTCCGTCGGAACCGCCCCCTCCATGATGAGGATGTCGGGTTCGTCGCTCATCGCTTCGATCGCCGCCTCCCCCGCCTCCGGCATGATGGTTGGATGGAAGGTTACCTCCAGTCGGAACTCCTGTAGCGCCTCCTCGAGCGTCGGATACTCCGCCTGGAGCATCGAGGTCGTACAGCCAGTACAGGACTGACCCTGGAGCCAGACGACCTCCAGATCGCCGTTCGACGCCCGGTCGAAGGCCGACGCGATCTCTGTCGAGTGATTCGTGATGACGGATCCCGCGGCTGCTGCGCTTGCAAGCCGCAGAAAGTTCCGCCTGGAAGTCTTCGAAGTAGCTTGCATACGGTTGCTCGTACATTATTGTCTTCTATGAAACAACGCCCGTTTTCCCGTGCTCTGAGAACGACGTTTATATTCCACAATTCTTTAAGCTACCCCGACGCAGTACAGCGATGATCGCGTTCGTCAGGAGCGGGAATAACCGTTCCAGTTAAGTTCTCTCGTCGGTTATAATTTCGTACGCGAGGGATCTTTGTGACAGAGGACAAAAATTATACAGGCGGGGGTAGTGGGGCGACGTTTCGAAGGTTACGCGGGAACGTAATGGACGCGGCAGCGCGTGCGATCCCGTTCAAATCCACTCCGGATCTGACGTTTTTCCATCCGCCGAGCGTGTACGACTTCCGGGAACGGACGGAGGTGTTCGGACCCATCAGCGACGTCATTCCGTCCTCGCCGGTGTTCGAGATGTACCCGGTCGGGCTGACGAGCATCGCCGACTACCTCGAGGAGAACGGGTACGACGTCCAGATCGTCAACCTCGCGAACCAGATGCTGTCGGACGTCGATTACGACGCCGAGGAGGAGATCCGACGCTCTCGGGCGAAGTACTTCGGAATCGACCTCCACTGGCTGCCCCACAGCCACGGGGCGATCGAGATCGCCCGCCTGGTGAAGAAGCACCACCCAGACGCGCCGGTCATCTTCGGAGGGCTGAGTTCCTCGTACTTCCACGACGAACTGATCGAGTACGACTGCGTCGACTACGTCCTCAGGGGCGACTCCACCGAGGAACCGGTGCTGCAACTGATCGACCGGCTCGAACGGGACGGTGACCTCCACGAGGTCGACAACCTCACCTGGAAAAAGGAGGACGGCGAGGTCGTCACCAACCCGCTCGAGTTCATCCCGTCCCAGCTTGATTACGTGTCGCTGCCCTCCTACGAGTACGTGCTCCGGTCGGTAGTGAAGTACGGGAGCCTCAAAAAGACGCTCCCGTACCGCAACTGGCTGGACGACCCGATGACGCTGCTTTTGCCGAACCGCGGCTGTGCCCGGGACTGCACGTTCTGCGGCGGCGCGAAGAGTTCCTACGAGATCACCACCGGGCGGACGTCACCGGCGTTCCGGTCGCCCGAACAGCTGATCCGCGACGTGCGGGACATCACCGCCTTCTCGAAGGGACCCATCTTCGTCATCAACGACATCCGGATGGGAGGGCCCGACTACGCCCGCGACTTCTTCCGCCTGCTCGAGGCGGCGGACGTCGACAACCAGTTCATCTTCGAGCTGTTCGGCCCGGCCGACGACGAGCTGTTCGAGCTGATGGAGCGGGCGACCAGCGACTTCAGTCTCCAGCTCAGCATCGAGTCGCACAGCGAGAAGGTCCGCCGGAGCGTCGGGAAGTTCGCGAGCACGAACGAGGCGTTCGAGCGGACGCTCGAATCGGCGCTGGATCACGGCTGCAACAAGGTCGACGTGTTCTTCATGATCGGGCTGCCGGAGCAGACCTACGAGGACGCAGTCGGCGACGTCGAATACGCCCGCCACCTGCTGGAGGACATCGACGACGAACGGATCGCCCCGTTCACCGCGCCGCTTGCCCCGTTCCTCGATCCGGGAAGTCCGGGGTTCGAGAATCCCGAGGAACACGGTTACGTGAAGCTGGCCGACACCCTCGAGGACCACCGCGAACACCTGGTGCAGCCGAGCTGGAAGTACATGCTGAGCTACGAGACGGAGTGGTTGAGCCGCGACGACATCGTGGACGCCACCTACGAGGCCGCGTTCGGGATGAACGAACTCAAACGGGAGTTCGACATCATCGACGAACCGACCTACCACGAGGTCAAGACTCGCCTGGAGAAGTCCCAGGAGATCCTCGAGGCGGTCGACGAGATCATCGACCTCCCGGAGGAAAAGCGCCAGCGCGAGATCGAACGGCTCCACGAGGAGCTGGGCGACTTCGGCGAGTACAGCATCTGCGGCAACGAGGAGCTGACCTGGAACAACGAAGGGTTCCGCAACCTGTTCTCCCTCGGCAAGGTGGGGCTTCGCGTGCTGTTGCGCTCGGCTCGGCGATCGCCGAAGTCCGACGTGATCGTGAAAACCTCCGCGGACCCGTCGAAGAACCGCTGATCAGTCCCCCGGTTTTCAGGCTTCGTCGTCGAACAGCGTCTCGGCGATCGTCTCGACCGCCCTGAGCCCCTTTACCTCCCGCGGCAGTTGCGGGATCGTCGTCAGCCCGTACTCGTCGGCGTAGCGATCCTCGAGGACGTCCAGATATTTCGCGTGCATCTGTGCCCGTTCGCGGTGGTGTCTGCAGTCCTCCGCCGAAACGTCGGCCAGCACCCTGTTTGCGACCACGCGCCGGACGTCGAGGTCGTGGTCCTCGAGGTCGTCGACGATGCGGCCGGTCTCGTTGACGCCGAGCCCCTCGGGAATGGTCACGACGACGAACGTGGTCCCGTTCCCCTGGACCATCCCGAGACAGTCCGCCGCCAGTTCCCGCCACTCCTCGAACAGCTTCCCCGGGCGTTTCTTCACTTCGCCGCGGGCCAGCGAGCGAACGTCCGCGTAGATCTTCGGCGCCTGACCGAGGTGGTCGTAGAACTCCTCCTGGAGTTCGAGCAGCGCGATGGTTCCGCCGGCGGGCGCGGTGTCCCAGACGATCCGGTCGTAGCTGTCCCCTTCGAACCGATCGAGGATGTAGCTCATGACGAATTCGTCGGTGATTCCCGGGGCCTTGGCGGCGTAGTCGATCACTTCCCTGCCGACGCCGAGGAAGGAGGAGAACACTCGATAGACGTCCTCCCCGTAGGTTCGCTTCCACTCCTCCCGCAACGCCTCGTAGTCCATCTCGACGGCGTCGAGGTTATCGACGTTCTCGACCGGGGTTATCTCGCCGTACACGTCCGTTTCGAGGATGTCCGACAGCGACGGGGACCGGTCGGTCGAAAGCAGGAGCGTCCGCTGTCCCGACTTCGCGAAGTGGGTAGCCGTCGCGGCAGAACACGTCGTCTTACCGACTCCGCCTTTCCCCGTGAACGCGACCATCCGGGGGCCCTCTTCGAGGTCACGCAGCGACGTCATGTCGTGGGATTTCACCCGACGGCATATGGTCGCTTCGACGATTCCCGCGGCGCTCGACTACTGCCGTTCGGTCGCCCGGTCGATCCAGGTTTCCGCTCGACCCGCGCCGATCCCCGTCCCGTCGGCGATCGATTCGGGATCGGCGGCGGCGAGTTCCTGGACCGTCGTGATGCCGACGCCCTCGAGGCGCTCCGCGTAGGCTGGACCGATTCCCTTGATGTTCTCGACGGGCTCGCCGTCGTCGGCTTCGGCGGACCGGTCGGTGTCCGACCCGGATCCCGTCTCCGCTCCCGTCTCCTCGCCAGTGGATCTGGATCCCGATTCGGACGCAGCAGTCTCGGATTCCGGCTCGGACTCTGCCCCTGGCTCGGCTTCCGGCCCGGCATCGGGCTCGGCCTCGCTTCCGGCACCGGAGTCGGCTTCGGGCCCGGCCTCGGATCGGGCCTCGGATTCGTCCGCGGCCTCGGGTTCCGAAGCGGCCCCGGACTCGCGCTCTACCGTGACTTCAGTGTCCCGACGTCCCTGTCGGTCGTCGCCCCCGCCGATACCCAGAAGCTCTTTCAGTTTCTGCAGTAGCGCCATTACTGCAAGAATACGTGAGGGGAGTATTTAAAAGCCGGCGGGAACGCGGCGCCCGGAACCGGACGATCAGAGTCGGGAGCGGAGCGCCTCGTTCATCGCCGTTACCGGGGCCTTTTCCCCGGTCCAGATCTCGAAGGCCTCGACCCCCTGGTACAGCAACATCCAGGCGCCGTCGATCGTCGTCGCCCCCGCCTCGGCCGCCGCCCGGAGCAGCCGGGTCCGCAACGGCGCGTACACCGCGTCGAGCACCGCGAGCTCCCCGTGCAGGAGGGCCGGCTCGACCGGCGTCTCGTCGGACTCCATCCCGACGCTCGTGGCGTTTACGAGGATGTCGGCTCCGGGAACGGCTTCCGAAAGCGTGTCGAGCCCGCCGGCGGTGACCGCTGGGTCGTCACCCACGTCGGAATCCGGGTTCCCGTCGGGGTCTTCGCCCGCTCCGGAATCGCGAGTCGCGTCGCGGAGATCCGCCACGAGGGCCTCGGCCCGGTCGACGGTCCGGTTTGCGACGTGCACCGACGCGCCGGCGTCCCGGAGGGCGAACGCCGCCGCCCGTCCCGCTCCGCCCGCGCCGACGACCACCGCGTCGGCGCCCCGGAGCCGGACGTCGTGATGGGCGAACGCCCGGGTCACCCCCGCTGCGTCCGTGTTGTGGCCGACGGGGCCCTCCCCGGTGAAGTCGATCGTGTTGACCGCCCCGATCCGGGCGGCGAGCTCGCCCGGCTCGACGGCCTCGAGAGCGTCCTGCTTGAACGGGATCGTCACGTTTAGCCCCTCGATCCCTAGCGCCTCCGCCCCCGCGAGCGCGCCGTGGATCACGTCGACGTCGGGCTCGAAGGTGACGTACGTCGCGTCGAGTTCGCGCGCCTCGTAGGCGGCCTCGTGCATCGGCGGCGACAGCGAGTGGCCGACCGGATTCCCGACCAGCCCGTACACGTCCATGCCCGGAGCGTCGTCACCCAGCCACATGAGTTGTCGGGACTTCCGGGTCGGCACCGTCCCTGGATCGCTTCGGGGGACTGGCCGGGCTGACCGGAGCGTTCCGCTTAAGCGGCAACGGACCAAGGAGCCCGTATGTCCCAGCCACGGGTGCCGGGCGATTCCGGCGACACGCTCGAACTTCCCTGCGGCGAACGGCTCGTCGTCACTGACCTCGATCTGGGGATGCGGGAGTTCGCCTGCGACTGCGGGAAGCGTCACGCCGTCGTGATGGACGTTCATCCGGCGACGCGGTTCCTGCCGGAGTTCCTCGTCGACGTCCTGCGGGAAGCTACCGAAACCACCAGCGAGGAGATGCCCGAGTTCGACACCGCCCACCTGATGGGCATGGTGATCGAGGAGTTCCCCGGGTCGGTAGTCTCCCACGACGCGAGCGACGAACCCGACGTCGGCTGTGGACTTCTCTGGATCGCGGAGTTCGACTCCCGACGGCTCCACGAGATCGTCGTCGAACTCGTCGTCGAACTCATGGAACACGCCGTCAGCCACGGCGACGAGGACGCCCTGGCGGAGTTCGAGCGGGACATGCTCGAGTTCGACGTGTCCGCGTTCGTCGAACAGTACCGGGGAGAACGGGACTTCGAGGCGGAAGGGCCGTACGGCTGACGCGACCGAACCGAAACCACGGTTCGCGCGAAAACCCGCGGGACACGAAATCGGCGGTTCACGGTGTCTGACAGCCGTCAGACTGCTGTCTCACTGAAATATATGTGGCGTCGAAACGTTAGTAAGACACATGCACGCCCGACAGCGGGAGTACGAACGGATTCGGGGTGTGCTGGTCGACGCCGACGAGCCGCTGACGGCGCGCGAAATCCTCGCGCTGCTGGACGACGACGAGATCGAAAGCACACACCGCGTCGCGACCGTCCTGGGCCGCTGGGCGCGACGCGGCGAGGTCGAGGTCATCACCGACAGTCCGTACCGCTACCGCCTGAACACCTGAACCTCGCGAACGTGAGCGCCGGGGCGTATCGAGCGCTGCGATCAACCCGGCGTCGGACGACGGGGGAACAATCATACCGGTCGAGTCAGAAGGGGCTCGTATGGACACCACCGAGGAAGGCGGTCGGCTCGTCCGGCTCTACCGCGAGTACGTGGGTGATCCGGACGAGGCGGTCGACGTGTACACCGGCTTCGCACTGTTCTTCGGCGGAATCGCGCTCGGCCTCGTCGGCGTCGTACTCTTTCTGGTGAGCGACGCCGTCACAGCCGACCTGTCGGGCCTGTATGCGGTCAGACAGGTGGCGGCGGTCGCCGCCGCGGTCGGGCTGCCGGCGCTGCTGTCCGGCGTCGTCGTGTTGCTGCCCGTGGACCGTCGGGCGCTGTACCTCGCAGGGGCGGGCGGTGCGGTCTGTCTGGGGGCAGTCGGCCTGTTCGTGTGGGCGTATCCCGTGCAGTGGAACGTCTCCGGCACACCCGACTACAGCGCCACCGGCGTCGGGATCTACAGCCTGGGCCTGGCGGGCGTCGTCGCCGCGACCGGCGCGGCACTGGTGGCACACAGCGTCGAACGGGCGGCCCCCGACGCAGTTCGGGAGATCGAGGCCGGCGCAGCCGCCGAACCGACCGAGGAGGGGGAGACGGTCACCGACGAACAGGTGCGGGCGGACATCGAACGGGAGCTCGGGGACGCGGAGCTGTCCTGGGGAGGTATCGAACGAACGGAGACGCGACGACTCGAGCTGAATACCGGCTCCGACGAGGAGATCGACGGACGCGGGTTCGACGTGGACTCCGCCAAGACGGCGCGCTCGAGCGGCGACGCCGTCGAGGACGCCGTGTCCGGGCTCAAACAGCTCAAGGGTGGCGAGAAGAAGACCGCCAGCGGATCCGGCACCGACGATCAGGCCACGGCGCTCCGCCAGCTCAAAAAGCAGCGGGAGCAAAGCGAGGAGCAACGCGAGTCCCCCGGGATTCTCGACCGTCTGAAGGAGCGCTTCTAGGTCGAAACCGCGTTCAAGAAGTTCCTAATCTATTTTAACCAGCCATTACCGACGGAGAGATTCCGTCCCGAGAGAGGTGAAAAACCCGCGTTTCGGAGGACCAACGTTTATGACCCGAGGGTTTCATTCTTCGCGTATGGCAAAGGGACTTGACGTTGGCACGATGAACATTCTCTCGGCCCGACAGGAAGGGACCGAGACGGTGTTCGTACAGCAGCGGAACTCCTTCGTGGAGATCGAGTATAGCGACATGGCCGAGCAGATGCTCTCGCGGAGCGAGGTCCTGCACATCCGCAAGGACGACAAGGTGTACGTCGTCGGCGACGACGCCCTCAACTTCGCGAACATCTTCAACAAGGAGACCCGCCGGCCGATGCAACACGGGATCCTCTCCAGCGAGGAATCGTCGGCGATCCCGATGATCAAGCTGATCACCGAACAGGTCGTCGGCGAGCCCTCCTTCGAGGGGGAGCGGCTGTTCTACTCGAGCCCGGCGGATCCGATCGACTCGGACCTGTCGACGCTGTACCACCAGAAGACCCTCGAGTCGATGCTGGGCGACATGGGCTACGACCCCGAGCCGATCAACGAGGGGATGGCCGTGATCTACTCGGAGCTGGCGGACAACAACTTCACCGGCCTCGGCGTCAGCTTCGGGGCGGGCATGACGAACGTCTGTCTCGCCTACTACGCGGTGCCGGTGATGAAGTTCTCGATCGCGCGTGGCGGCGACTGGATCGACGAGCAGAGCGCCCAGGCGACCGGCACGCCCGTCGACAAGGTGACGACCATCAAGGAAGACGACTTCCAGCTCGACTTCCGGACGGACGTCGGCGGCGTCGAGGGCGCGCTGGCGATCTACTACGAGAACCTGCTGGACTACGTGATCGAGCACATCTCCCGGGAGGTCGACGAGGAGGACGTCGAGGAGGGCCTCGACGTTCCGGTGGTCGTCACCGGCGGCACCTCCAGCCCCGACGGCTTCGAGGAGCTGTTCGCGGACCACCTCGAGGACGCCTCGATCCCGTTCTCGATCAGCGACGTCCGGCAGGCGAACGAACCGCTGTACAGCGTCGCGAGCGGGGCGCTGGTCGCGGCTCGCTCCGAAGAGGGCGAGGAGGGGTCCGAAGAAAAGGAGGAGGCCGTCGAAGTCGAAGCCGAGGACTGACTCTCGCGGCGGATCAGTTTGGCCCGGGGACGCGGATCCCGGCTACCCCGCTTCTTCGTAGATCATCTCGATCCGGTCGGAGAACCGGTCGAGGATGTTCCGCCTCTTTTTCTTCATCGTCGGCGTCAGCAGGTCGTTCTCCTCGGAGAACTCCTCGGGGACCAGGCGGAACTGCTTGATGCGCTCGTGGGGCTCGAACTCCTCGTTCACGTGCTCTACCTCCCGGTTGATCCGCTCGTGAACGCGGTCGTCCTCGCACAGTTCCCGCCGATCGTCGGGGAGGTCGTGTCCCCGGTCGTCCGCCCAGGCCCGCACCCGATCGAAGTTCGGCACAATCAGCGCCGAGACGAACTTCTGCCCGTCGCCGACGACGACGCACTGCTCGACGAACTCGTTGGAGGCGAACGCGTCCTCGATCGGGCCCGGGGCCACGTTCTTCCCGGTCGAGAGGACGAGCAACTGTTTCGCGCGCTCGCGGAACGTGATGTAGTCGTCGTCGCCGAGTTCGACGATGTCCCCGGTCCGGAACCACCGGTGCCCCTGGTCGTCCTCGTGAAACGCCGCCTGCGTCTCGTCGGGCTTGTTCCAGTAGCCGTCACACACCTGGGGTCCCCGAACCAGCAGTTCGCCGACGCGCCCGTCCGCGCCCTTCCTCACGTCAGCGCCCACCAGGTCCTCGTCGATCCGGACGTCGGTGTCCACGACCGGGGGCCCGATCGTTCCGACCCGTGGGTCCTCCGGAGGATTCACCGATATCACCGGCGACGTCTCCGTGAGCCCGTACCCCTCCAGGATCGGGAGCCCCATTCCGTGGTACAGGGCACAAAGCTCCGCCCCCAGGGAACCGCCCCCCGAGATGAAGAACTCGATTCGGTCGCCGAGCGCCTCGTGGACCTTCGAGAAGACGAGCCGATCCGCGAGGGCCCGCCGGAGTTCGAGCAGCGTTCCGGGGTCGTCCGCCGCCTGGTACTCCCGTCCGACGCCGGTCGCCCACTCGAAGATGCGCCGTTTGATCGGGGACTCGGCCGCCTGCTCGCGGATGGCGTCGTACAGCTTTTCGTACACGCGCGGCACGCTCGTCATCACGTTCGGGCGGACGATTCCGAGGTCCTCCCGCAGGGTGTCCGGACTCTCGGCGTACGCCACCGTCGCGCCGGCGGCGAACATGAGGTAGTGACCCGCCAGCCGCTCGAAGACGTGTGCGAGCGGGAGGAACGACAGCGCCGTCGAGTCGTCGTCGATGACCGGTAGCTCGGGGTCGCGGTCGGGCCGCGGACCGAAGCGCCGATAACACTGGTCGACGTTCGCCCGGAAATTCCGGTGAGTGAGCTGGACGCCCTTGGGCCGACCCGTGGTGCCCGAGGTGTAGATCAGGCTCGCGATGTCGTCGGGTGAGCGCTCGGCGAGCCAGGAGTCGTAGGCCGACCCGTCGAACGCGGCGTCACCCATCTCGTGCAACTCTCCGAGAGTGAGCACGTCGTCCCGGTCGTCGTGGCCGTCGAACTCGTCGATCACGACGACGTACCGGACGTCGACGGACTCCCGCTCCATCACGGCAAGCGTCCGCTCGAGCAGCGCCTCGTTCTCCGCGACGACGACCTCCGCCCCGGCGTCCCCGAGCAGATACGCCAGCTGGCTCCGGGAGGAGGTCGGGTAGACGGTCGTGACGATGCCGCCCGCCGCCAGCGCACCGAAGTCCGCCTGGGCCCACTCCATCCGGGTGTGGGCGAAGATCGAGACCCGGGTTCCCGCCCGGACGCCGAGTTCGCGGAAGCCAGCGGCCAGTCGCCGGACGATATCGCGCATTCCCTCGTAGGTGAGGTCGTCGTACGTCCCCGATGCGGCCGGCGGGACGACCCCCGACGCCGTCAGCGATCGGTCGTATGTCCCCCCTTTGTACCGCTGAGCCACCCGGGTGGAGTTGCGCTTCACGCTGTCCTCGAACGTCCGGGGAAGCGTGTTCACCCCGAGTACGGGACTCTCGAACGTCTCCTCGGCTCGCTTCCAGTCCATGTCGCAGACCTCTCACCCAATTGTAATAAACAGTTGGGCCGTTTTCTGTTTATTGCGGGGCGGGTACTACCTGCTTCGTTCCACGTAGCGGCTGCCTGTCGATCCGCCCCTCCAAGCGGCTGCCCGTGATCGGGTCCGGGTGGGGAGGTGGAGAACGTCAGGCGTCGTCGCCGATGTAATCCAGATACGCCAGGATACCCCGCGTGTTCAGCCGCGTCTCCGCTCTGCTTTTTTCCTCTCCCCAGACGTCCACGATCCGAGCGTGGTCCACGAAGTGCTCGATCACGGCGTCGTCCTCCTCGAGTTCCTCGCGGCGCTGCCTGACGGCCTCGACCCACTCGAGGAGGGTCCGCTTGTAGTCGTCGAGCAAATCCGCCGAGTACTCGCGGGGGCCGAAGTGACCGAAACAGAGTAGCTCCGGCTCGATTTCCTGGATCGCGTTCACGTCGTCGATGCACTGTTTGGCGTGGAACTGCGGGGGCGGGGACGTTACCCTGATCTCGTCGGACTCGCGGACGTATATCCCGGCGGCGTCCCCCGTGAACACCGCCTCGTCGTGGTCGTCGTAGAAGACCACCTGATGGGGAGCGTGCCCGGGAGCCTCGTGGACGTTCAGCGTCCGGTCGCCCAGGTCGACGGCGTCGCCGTCCGCGAGCCCCTCGATCCGGTCCTCGGGAACCGGGGCCGGTTCGACGTAGTACTGCCACTGCTCGCCGACGGCGGCCTTCGTCCCCTCCACGAGCCGCTCGGGATCGATCAGGTGCGGGACGGCGCGCTCGTGGGCGAGCACCGTCGCGTCCGGGTACTCCCGCGCGAGGTAGCCCGCGCCGCCGGCGTGATCGAGGTGGGCGTGAGTCGGAAGGACGTACGCGGGTTCCCGCCCGGACAGCGCTTCGTCGATCGCGTCGAACAGCCCTTCCCGGTTCGTCCCGATTCCGGTGTCGATCACCGCCGGCGACGCCGCGTCGAGCACGTACACCGAGCCGTACTCGTCGACGTCGTACATGCCGGTGTCGTAGTAGAAGAGCCCCTCGACTCCCGAAACCGTCTCCAGATCGCCTCGTGTCATGTACCGAGTGCTCGCCGGAGCGAGCATAAAACGTTCCGTCCACTCGTCTGCACGACGCGACAGCAGGGTTCGGGACGACGAGAGAGTTCGGGACGACGAGAGAGTTCGGGACCGACAGCCGCCAGCTTTTTTACGTCAGCGGATCCTGCGTACATCTGTCACGCCCTCGCGGTCCGATGAGTCCTCCGTCTCGGTCGAGGTTGACAACGTTTAAATGAGTGGCACCGCTACACGGCTGTAGTATCTCGTGACCGCTTCTCCCCACAGCCAGCTAAACCCATGGTAGACGTAAGCCAACACGAACTCGTCCCGGAACACGTTCTCCTCGAGGATCCCTCGGAGGTCGAGGAAGTGCTCGCGGAGTACAACGTCCGGAAGACGAACTTGCCCAAGATCAAGTACAGCGACCCCGCGTTGCCCGACGGTGCGGAGCCGGGCGACGTGGTGAAAATAGTCCGGGAGTCACGGACTACGGACCGAGCAGTCGTGTACCGACTGGTGGTTGAATGAACCGACAGGACAGACGCGTCATCTCGCGGGAGTACTTCTCGGAGGAACGGCTCGCCGAACACCACTTCCGGTCGTTCAACAACTTCCTCGACCGGGGAATGCAGCAGGTCGTCGACGAGAAGGAGACGATCGACACGGACATCGGCGACAAGGAGGGCCAGGAGCCGGTGTACGTCGAACTCGGCGACGTCCGCGTCGCCACCCCCCGGGTCCGGGAGGCGGACGGCAGCGAGGAGCTGCTGTACCCTCAGGAGGCCCGCCTCCGGAACATCACCTACGCCGCGCCGGTGTTCATGGAGATGTCGATCGTCCGCGGCGGCGAGGAGGAGCCGGAGACGGTCGTCGACTCCACGGAGACGAAAGTCGGTCGGATGCCGATCATGGTCGGTTCGAAGAAGTGCAACATGGCCGGATTCACCGAGACCGAGCGTATCGAGATCGGCGAGGACCCGGTCGACCCCGGCGGCTACTTCATCGTCAACGGGTCGGAACGCGTGCTGATGACCAGCGAGGACCTCGCGCCGAACAAGATCCTCGCGGAGTACGACACCAAGTACGGCGACGAGATCCAGGTCGCGAAGACGTTCTCCCAGCGCCGTGGCTACCGGGCGCTCGTGCTGTGTGAGCGGACCCGCGACGGCATTCTCGAGGTGTCGTTCCCGTCGGTCTCGGGGTCGATCAACTTCGTCACCCTGGTCC
>JAZKTH010000175.1:0-4417 GCA_036625675.1 Haloferacaceae archaeon | reverse complement strand
AGCGCCGGCGGCAGGGGCACGTTCGCCGGCTGTTGACTCGCGCCCTGACGGAGTATCGCGAGGAGGGGATCGACCTGGCGGCGCTGTGGCCGTTCGCGGTCGGCTTCTACCGGAAGCTCGGCTGGGGGATCGCCAACAAGTACACCGTGTACGATCTCCCGCCCGAACAGCTCGCGTTCGGCTCCGATCCGGAGGGCTCCGTCAGGCGACTCGGTCCCGACGACTGGAACCACCTCCGCCGCGTCGAGGTCGCGTTCGGCGAGGGGACGATGCTGTCGCTTCGCCGGACCGAGCGGTGGTGGCGGGATCGGACCCTGTCGGCCTGGGACGGCCGCAGCGAGCCGTACGTGTACGGATACCGCCGGGACGGTGAACTACGCGGCTACGTGCTCCACACCGTCGAAAGAACCGACGACGGGAGCCAGCTCCGAGTGGCCGACCTCGCCCACGCGGACGACGACGCCTACCGCGGGCTCCTGCGGTTCCTCTCGGCCCACGATTCCCAGGTCGACTCCGTTCGGCTCCCCCGGAAAGAGGAGTCGGAACTGCTGGATCGCGTTTCCGATCCCGGCGCGGTGGATTGCACCGTCAACGTGGGACCGATGATCCGGCTGACCGACGTGGAGCGAGCGCTCGAGGGTCGCGCGTGGCCGGAGGGCGCGGACGTCCAGTTCACCCTCTCGGTCTCGGACCCCCTGCTGGAGTACAACGACGAGACGTTCGACGTCCGCGTGACCGACGGCGGGGCGACCGTCGAGGCTGCCGACCCCGGACCTCGGGGATCAGCCGACGTCGAGGCCGACGTCGGCACGCTCTCGCGGCTGTTCGTCGGGAGCCTCGGAATCGACGACGCCCAACGAACGGCGGGACTCACAATCCGCGACGACCGCCTCCGGGAGCCGCTTCGCGGGAGCTTCCCGCAGGAATCGGTGTGCATGCGGGAGTTCTTCTGATCCGGGGCGGTCCGGCCGCTCCCCGAGGATTCGGTTCGCCAGGCACGCCAGTTTCGATCCGTCGCGGTAGGCTCCTCCCGGATAGCCCGAAAAAGTCCGTCTCCCCGTCGTAGCGTTCGACTATTCGCAACCCGTTACTCGTCGACCGCGACGTCGTCGGCGTCGACGTCCACGGCCGCCTCTTCCTCGGCGGCCACCTCTTCGGGGTGGGCCTCGAGGGTCAGTTTCTGGATCTCGACGCGGCGGAGGGGGTAGATCGTCTTGGCGTCGCCGTAGATCGCCGAGGAGAGACGCCCCTCCACGACGCTGTCGACGTACTCCGCGAAGGTGCGGTCCTCGGCGGCGGACTCGACCTGGTCGATCATGATCCGCCGGATTGCCTCCTCCTGGGACCGGTCCGCGCGCTTGGTCGTGAAGGCGACGGGCTGGACCTGGAGCCGGTAGTCGTCGGTGGTGAGCACCGTGATCGATGCGTCGATCTTCGAGGCCCCCCGTCGAACCAGCGATCGCAGGTAGTCCCGCGTGAGTTCGTGTTGCACGAACTCCGTGTACGCCGAGTCCGAGCCGACGTCGTTGATCTTGAACGTCAGCTTCGTGTTGTTCGCGCCGGCGTCGTCCGTGATGTCGCCGAGCGTCGTTTCGATGGTTCGTCCCAGGACCATGTCCGATTCCTCCGCGACGGTTTGCCCGATCTCCGCCCGGTCGAACTGCTCGGGCGCGAGCACGGTGTACCATCGCTTTCCTCGTTTCTGCTTGCTTACTGATCGTTCGCTCATGGTGTTGTGTCGTCGTGGTTGGTCGTGAGTTCGGTGAGCCGCTGTGCGACGGTCAGGTTGACCACGTAGTCGTCGACCGTCGACTGGAGTCCCCCGGCCGTCTCCCGCCCGATGCGGGTTCTGACCACGCCCTCGGACTCGACCGCCGTCGTCTCCACGTCGGCGGTGTTGTCCGGCGCGAGCGCGGCCGCGACCACCGCGGGGTCGTCGTGCGCCGTTTCGATCCGGGCCGTCCGTGCCGTCCCGGTCGCTTCCCCTGTCCGATCCGCCGCCGTCATAGTCGCTCCCTGACGGCGGCTGCGAACGCGGTCGAGTCGCCGTCGAATCGCGCTCTCGCGCGGGTGCTGGTTCCGAAGCCGGTGCCGTCGAATTCGGCTGCCGCGTCGCCGAGTGTCTCGCCGAGGCCGGCCGGCCCGCGGCTCGCGGCGGCGGCCGCGCCCTCGTCGACCACGATCACGACCGGCTCCGGCGAGCGGTACGCGCACAGAAGTCGCGCGACCGTCGGCAGGACATGCGACTCGGCGTCGACGCGGGCCAGCATCGACCCGTCGTACCGACCGGTTCGGGCGTTCCGTACCGCTCGATGGGCTTCTCGTGCGTGGTCGCGCCACGCCTCGAGTGCGCCCGCGCGCAACGCCGCGGCGTCGCCGGTCCGCCCGCCGAGGGCGAGCGCGATCGCCCGCCCCGGGCGCTCCCGGGCGAGCACGTCGAGCACGTCGGCGTACCCTGCAAGCGTCGCGAACGGACCGTCGGTCGCGTACGGTCGCAGCGCCGTCCCGACTGCGGTGGCGGCGCGCGGAACCGACTCCGGGGCGGTCGCGACCTCGACGGCCAGCAGGGACGCGAACCGCTCGCGCTCCGACGCCTCGAGATCTGCCCCGGGGTCGGACGGAAGGCCCCACTCCTCCAGCGTCGAGGTCGCCGCATCGACGTCGCCCGAGAAGGGGGCGACGAGCAGCGTCGAGTGGGCGAGTCCGTCCGCGGGATCGTCGGTGGGCAGTCCCACGCCGGGTCGTCGCCGGACCAGGTCGCGATCGCGGGCGCGATCCAGCACCGCGTCGGTGCCGTCGTCGCCGGGGACGGTCCCCGCCGCGATCGCGCCTGCGAGCGTCAGAACCGGGTCGGGGTCCCCGCCCAGCTCCAGCGCAGCACGGTAGGCGCCGACGCTCGCGGGTTCCCCCAGCGGGGAATCCGGGCGGCCGGGGACCGTCGCGTCGGCGATCGCGGAGTCGTGGCCCACGACGAGGGTCCGATCCGCCGGCTCCCCGCCCGGCAGCCCGTCGGCGAGGGCGGCGTCCGGGTCGTCGGTCGTCCGAACCTGGAAGGGGACGTCGTTCGTCCGGAACGCGTCCGCGAGGACGCCCGCGGCGGCCATCGAATCGCCGTCCTCGGCCGCGAGAAGCCGCACGAAAGGGGCCTTCCCCAGCGCGGCGGCGACGCTCGTCGGGTCGGCGAGCGCGTCGGCGGCGTCGGTTCCGGACATCGGTGGGGCGGGTTACTCTTCGAGCAGTTCGGCGGCGTTCTCGTAACTGTACTTGAAGTCCTCGGCGATCTTGTCGCCACGGTAGTAGTTCGCCAACCGGCGGATCTTCGCTTCGGTGTTCTGGAGCGCCCGCTTGTTATGGTGGTCCTGCGGGTTCTCCTCCATGTGCTGGTGCAGGCCGACGGCCCGCTCCATCAGGTTCCGGAGATCCTCGGGGATCTCGGGTTCGGCGTCGTGTTCCTCGAGGATCTCGGTCATCTTCATCCCGGTCGCGAGCTTCACGTCGGGGACCGGGACGCCCTTGACGCCCTCGTCGCGCAGTTTCATGCCGATCTGGCTGGGCTCGTACCCCTGCTGTGCCAGCTCGACGACGCGCTCCTCGACGGCGTCCGCTTCGACGTCGCTCCACTCCGGTGGGTCGTCTGCCACGGGTTTGTCCGAACTGGACGAGCCGCGGCGGCGTGTGTGCATTCGTGCCATTGTCGTGATTGGAACGCCGGCCGCAGAAGGCGAAACATCGACGGCTCCACGACGGACTGGTGGGTCCGCCGGGAGCCCCCGATGCACTTCCGCAATCCCAAGCCCACGCGGCGTCGCGTGGACGAGTCAGATTTGCGGCCGTGCTGTTCCCAGGTGTGTGGTGGACGCGGAGGGTTTAATGGGTTTCCATACGCGGTCGGTGCTCGGCGGGACTCCCGGTCGCCGTGGTCACCCCTGGGGTTCGAACCGGTGCCGGACGATTTCGGAGTCGTCGTCCCACTCGAACCCCTCGTGGGCGCGCTCGAGGGTCTCCCGGTAGTGCTCCAGGTCGCGGTGTCCCTCGGCGCGGGCGTCCTCGTCGGTGAGGTCGCCGAGCGTGCGCTCCTCGACGGCGACCACCTCGAAGGTGTCGTCCTCGATCCTGAAGGTGTCCCCCTCCTCGGCGTACTGTCGACCGCGGTGGATCTGAGTGACTTCGCCGTCGAGAGCCTGCTGGACCATTCGATCGCTCGGCAACAGCGTGTCGGGGGCTATCTCCGCCATACCGGGGGATGGGGACGGACCGAGAAAACAGTTGGCCGGGGGATCGATGCCGACGTGACAGCGGTTGGCGCGACAGGGGCGGAGTCGAAGCCCTTATTATACGAAGCCGGGAACTGTCTGTTGCGTCGCGGGCTCGTAGATCAGTGGTAGATCACTCCCTTGGCATGGGAGAGGCCCCGGGT
>JAZKTH010000016.1:0-23427 GCA_036625675.1 Haloferacaceae archaeon | reverse complement strand
CGCCCGATCCGGGTCGGGTGTCCGACGGCGCTCCCAGGCGGGCTGGGCGTTCGAGATGCGGTTTGCCACCTCTGTCGGAGTCGACGGTCCGCCGGCTATCGAAAGCGTGGACAGCGCCTCGCTGGCCCCGTACACCCGCCGCCTGAACCGATCGCGGAGTCGGGATCCACGATGATCGCGTCGCAGCCGTCGATATCCCCGGTCGGCGCGTTCCGCCAGTCCGAGCGCCCGGAGGAACGTCAGCCACGCCCGGCCGGTTTCCCGGTCGTCGATTCCCGCGCGCCGGCGAAGCCGTCGCAGACAGGACCGCTCGCCTGCCGGCACCAGCGGGAGGGCGCCCTGGACCGCCTCGAGACGGTCGAGGCCGCCGGGCGAGGGGGGAACTGGTTTAAACCGAGTCACCGGCATCAGCTTCCCCCTTTTCACTCGTCGGTTTCGCCCGCGTAGCCGAACGACTCGGCCAGTAGCTCCTCGTCGGTGGTGCCGTGGACGTACGTCGGCCCGTCCTGGACGTCGACCGTGACCAGACCGGGGGCGAACACCGACTCGTCGATCTCGTAGAGGTCCCAGTCCGCAGCCGAGAAAACCTCGAAGAACGGCTTTCCGTGCGTTCCGGGGGCGGAGGAGGGGATCTCGTCGAACCGGTCGAAGTCGTTCGCCACCTGGAGGTACACCTCGCCGCCGTACGCGATCGCGTCGTTCGTCCGCCCCATCGCCACCGACTCGTCGTAGGAGACCGGCGCGATCGGCGCGGAGCCGGAGGCGGTGAGGACGTCCCGGGGATCGTACCCGAGTTCGGAGAGCCGGAACACCGCGAGTTCGGCAGCCCGGGCGGCCGCCGTCACGCTCCCGACCGTCGATCCCAGCGCGAACGTGGGCAGGAACACCCCCGACGGCTCGACCCCCGCCCGGTCGGCCACGTGCCCTGCGATTTCGTCGTCGGGAAGCTCGATCGCTTCGACGGCGAGCACGGTGAGGTCGAACTCGTCGTAGTAGCCGATCCGCTGGAACTCCGACTCTTCGCCCACGAGCGCCCTCGCCGGGCCGGATCCGAGCCCGTTGAACTCCTCGACGTCGAGTTCCCACCCGGCCTTCTGCGAGCACAGGAGCGCGATCGCCGGATGGTCGCTGGACAGCTCCACGTACGGCGTCGGCGCCCCGGCCACCCGGTCCATTCGCGTTTGCACGGTCGCAAGCCCCGCCGTCTGTATCTCCGACAGCAACAGCCCCGCCTCGAGCCCGGCGTCGACCTCGACCCCGAAATCCAGCACGGTCGCGCCGGATTCGAGTTCGGACGCGACGATCCCGAGTTCCTCCGCGAAGTCGAGCGCCTCGTCCATCAGCTCTATCGCGGTCCGGTTGATGCTCTCCATACCGCCCCTTCGAGCCCCATCGGATAAGTCATTTCTCAGTCGGCGTCTCGGACGCGTCGCGAGGCGGTTCCGTCCGCGAGTGGCACCGACCGGGGTCGGGATCGGAGAAGGATCGGGGGGCGACGGTTTCGACCCGGCTTTCAAGGCTGATACCGAAGCAGCCGTCCCCGCCGTGATCGAGACAGACGAAATCTCTCGTCGAACCGCGATGGGATCGCTCGTTCCGCTGTTGACCGCCGGAGCCGTCGGTACCGCGGCGCTTTACCGGGGCACACGCCCGGTCGCCGCCGTCGGTGGCTCGGGCGGGTCGGGATTCGAGGCGGCCGACGCGCCCGTCGTCGAACACAACGACGGACGGGTGACGTCCGTCACCGTCGCGCCCGAGGTCGACCTCGACTGGCGGAACTTCGGAGCCGGCGTCGCCGGGGTCGACGTGCGCCTCGGAGCCAGCGTCGACGACGCGATGGACGTCCTCGCGGACGCGACGCTGTCGCCGGGGGACCCGGCGTCGGCAGCGCCGATCGCGACGGTCGAGGGCTCCTTCGCCGACGTCGACGGGACGCTCTCCGTGTCGTTCGAGACGCTCGACCTCGTCGAAATCGGCGACGCCGTGACCGCCGATACCTTCACCGAACCGTCGCTACAGGCCTCCGAAACCGCGACGACGGCCGTCGAACTCCTGCTCGGCGTGGACGTCCGGGGCAACGAGGGCGAACTCGCGGAGGCGGTCGAGACCGCGACGTTCGACGTCACGGTCCGCAACCCCGACGGGGAAGCCGGCTTCGAGGCGAAGGCGAACCCGGACGCCGCCTGACGGGGGTGGAGATCGCCCGCCCGCGTCGATCGCCATCGTGGTCGCATTTAAGGGGATTCCCGTGGATGTTGTGAACGTATGACACGACACGGAGGCGACGGCCACGAGCACGAACACGAACACGGAAGCCACGCGCAGGAACGACACGAGCACGTTCACGCCCACTGGCACAGCCACCCGCACGACCACGACGGGGGATCGCTCGACTACGAGGTCGACTACCGGCTCTCGGATCGCGAGCGAAACATCCATCGGGTGTGGGACAACTCCCTCGACCCCGTTCTCACCGTCGAGGACGGCGACGTCGTCCGGTTCGAGTGTCGCGACGCGGTCGATCGGCAGGTGGACTTCGAGTCGGGCGTCGAGGAGTTCGCGACCGTGAGCTTCGACCCGGTCCACCCGCTCACAGGCCCGGTGGAGATCGAGGGTGCGGAGCCGGGCGACGTCCTGGAGGTCGAACTGCTGGACCTCCAGCACAAGGGGTGGGGATACACCGGCTATCTTCCCGGCGAGATGGGGCTGGGGCTGCTCCCCGAGGAGTTCCCCGACGCCGGCGTCCACTACTGGGACCTGGAGGGTGACGTCGGCCGGTTCGTCGACGGGATCGAGGTGCCGCTCGATCCGTTCCCCGGGGTGATCGGCGTCGCGCCCGGCGAGGACGGGGACCACGACACCTTGCCTCCGAGGTCGACCGGCGGCAACATGGACGTCAAACACATGACGGCCGGGTCGACCGTCTACCTCCCGATCGAGGTCGAGGGGGGACTGTTTTCGGTCGGCGACTGCCACGCCGCCCAGGGGGACGGCGAGGTGTGCGTCACCGGAATCGAGGCGCCGATGTTCGTCACCGCGCGGTTCTCGCTGCGTTCGGACGTGTCGATCGAGCAGCCGCAACTGGAGACCACGGGCCCGTTCACGCCCACAGGGCGCGACGAGCCGATGTACGCCACCACCGGGATCAGCGACGACCTGATGGAGGCCACGAAGAAAGCGACCAGCCACATGATCGATCACCTCGCGGAAAACAGGGGGCTGAGTCGGGGTGATGCGTACATCCTCTGCTCTGCGGCGATGGATCTCAAGGTGAGCGAGGTCGTAGACGCGCCCAACTGGACGGTCACCGCCTATATGCCCGACAGCATCTTCCCCGGAAACGGGACGGACTGAAGATCGTCGGTCGCGACGATCCGGGACCAGTCACTCGTCTTCGGTCTCGGTTCCGGTCTCAGTTCCGGTCTCAGTTCCGGTCTCAGTTCCGGTCTCGGTTTCGGTCGTCTCACCGTCGTTCGAACTCTCGTCCGTCGAGTTTCCGCGGTCGTGTCCCGGCCCTCTGTCCCGCTCGTCATCGTCGCCGGAGTCCGAGCCGTGTCCGGGTCCGCGACG
This sequence comes from Haloferacaceae archaeon, assembly GCA_036625675.1. Classification (GTDB taxonomy): domain Archaea; phylum Halobacteriota; class Halobacteria; order Halobacteriales; family Haloferacaceae; genus Halalkaliarchaeum. The sequence goes on along the minus strand of JAZKTH010000016.1, from coordinate 19,857 downwards.
GTCGTCGTCGCCGCCGTGTCCGGGTCCGTGACGGTCGTCACCATCGCCAGGTGGTCCGTGGGGCATGCCGTCGGGCGGTCCGGGGCGATCGCCGGCGTGGGGTCCGGCGATCATTCTCGCGGAAGCGGCGGCGTCCTCTCCGCCGAGTTCGGCGGCACGCGTCCGGAGTTCCTCCAGTTTCGTCACGTTGACCCCGTTCTCCTCGAGCGTCTCGTTCGGGATCTCCGACGCCGTGGCGTTGGCGTCAGCGAGTTCCCGTTCGAGGCCGCGCGTCTGGGCGAACATCGGCGCCATCCGGGCGTGGTGCTTCCCGGTCGTCAGGTTGCCGCGGTCGCGCTCCTCGCGGAGTTCTTCCCGGCGCTGCTCCAGTTCCTCGATGCGCTCCTCGCTTCGCTCCAGAAGCGTCGCGATCAGTTGCGCTCGCTCCTCGTCGGTCTCGGCGTCGGCCATCGCCGCGGCGAACGCCCGGCGGTCGAGGTCGGTTCTGAACTCGGCGGCGCCGACCTCGAGGACGCCCCCGAACTGTTCGCCGGGGGCCACGGTGTCGTTACCAGTCCCGGTTTCGTTGGTCCCGGTTTCGTTGGTCGCGTCGTCGGTCTGTTGGGCGACCGACGGGACGTCGTCGTGCTGCAACTCCACTTCGGCGGGATCGAGGGCCGCTCCCCCGGTCGCCCCCAGCGCGGACACCACCATCGCGATCGCCATGGCGACCGACACGAGCTGATTCATGTTTGCATGGAGGACCCCGTTCCGCTTATACGTACCAGATCGTCGACCCCAATCAGCCCGAATTAAGCCGAATTAACTAAGTGCTCACCCCCGAACGATTCGGTATGGTAGAACGCACCGCGTCGACCGACATGGGACTCGGACTGATGCTCGCGCTGTCCGCCGTCGCGGTCGTCGGAGCCCTCCTGCTGTACGGTGGGGGGACGCAGCTCGATCAGGCGTTCGGCTTCCTGGTCGCGATCGTCGCGGCGTCGCTCGCAGTCAGCGCGATTCACCTGTTCGACGCCTGATTCGGTTCGGCGCCCATTTCGGGGGCCGGAAGCGCCGACGCGAAGAAACCGTTAAGACTCACAAACACCTACAGTGGTGCGTGATGACCGATCTGACCGACGAGGAACAGCGGATCCTCGCGTACCTCTACGACAGCGTCTCCCGCGGACAGCGGTACTTCCGCGCGAAGACCATCGCCGAGGCCATCGGGCTCTCCTCGAAGCAGGTCGGCGCGCGGCTCCCCAGGCTGGCCGAGAAGTCGGAAGACGTCGAGATCGAAAAGTGGGGGCGCGCCCGGTCGACCACCTGGCGCGTGACACCCGAGTGAAACCCCCGGCGGGATCGCGCTGGGCGGCCCGCACGGATCGGGCCCAGTCTGCCAGCATCCATCCTTAAATACTCTCCGCTGATTGTTCCTTACATGGAGATAGCAGGCTACGAGTTCAAGGGGCCGTTCCGGGACGTATCGAAGGTTCCGCTCGATCGAACCGGGGTCTACGTGGTCGCGTGCCTGGTCGACGGCGACGTCGACTGTTTCCTCGATGTCGGGGCGTCCGAGCAGGTGGGGGAACGGTTGAAGACCCACAACAGACAGGAGTGCTGGCGGGAGAACGCCCACGGTGATATCGCCTACTGCTACCGGCTCACGTCGGGGGCGTGGGAGCGCGACCTCGATGCCAACCCGCTGCGGCGGGGGACGGGCCGCGGCGGATCGGAACCGTTCGGGATCGAGGGCGAACTCCGGTGGAAACTCCAGCTCCCGTGCGGACCGAACCCGTGGGAGCGGATCGAGGAGTACCGCGAGATCTACGCGGAGTACGAGCGGGAATTCGGTCCCAGAGCCGGTTCGAATTCAGGGTGAAATTGCCCCGGGACGGACCCCAGACGCCCCGGAGTCGATTCCCGGACGCTTTTCTTGCCCGGGGGCGTACGGTGTTGCATGACAGTCCGTGTCTCGCGGACCTTCGAGTTCGCAGTGCCCCCGGAAGACGTCTGGGGGTTCATCTCCGACCCCGACAAGCGTGCCTCGGCAATAAGCGTCGTCGACTCCTACGAAGTCCACGAGGACGGCTCCGCGACGTGGCAGGTCGCGCTGCCGATCCCCGTGATCTCCTCTACCGTGACCGTCGAAACCGAGAACCTGACCATGGACCCGCCGAACAGGGTGAAGTTCATCGGCCGCTCGCGGGCGCTGCGCGTGACCGGCGAGCACACGATCGAACCGACCGAGGCTGGCTGTGACCTCCACAACGAGTTCGTCGTCGAGGGGCGGCTCCCCGGGGTCGAACGGTTTTTCAAGCGTAACCTCGACGACGAGTTGACGAACCTCGAGAACGCACTTCGCGAGGAACTGGAACTGCACCCGGAGACAGATCCGTGACGCTTTCGCTCGCGCTGTGTCAGCTGCGGATCGAGGGAGGGGATCCCGCCGGAAACCTGGAGCGCGCCCTCGATCGGATCGACCGCGCGGCCGAACGCGGCGCGGACGTGGTGGCGCTTCCGGAACTGTTCGACGTCGGGTACTTCGCGTTCGAGGACTACGCCCGGGTCGCGCAGGGGCTCTCGGGATCCCGCCTCGCCGCGCTCGCGGAGGCGGCGGCCGGTCACGGGATCTGGCTGCTCGCCGGGACGGTCGTCGAGGACCTCGCCGCCTCCGCCGAGGCGGGCTTCCCGGTACCGGCCGAGGAGGGGTACGCCAACGCGTCGGTCCTTTTCGACCCGTCGGGCGAGCGCCGCCTCGTCTACCGAAAGCACCACCTGTTCGGGTACGAGTCGGCCGAAACCCGGCTTTTGACTCCCGGAAAGCGCGTCGAGACGGCCTCGCTCGCGGGCTTCACGGTCGGCGTGACCACCTGCTACGACCTCCGGTTTCCGGAGCTGTATCGCGAACTCGTCGAGAAGGGCGCGACGCTGCTATTGATCCCCAGCGCCTGGCCGTATCCCCGCGTCGAACACTGGCGGACGCTCCCCCGGGCCCGGGCGATCGAGAACCTCGCGTACGTCGCCACGATCAACGGCACCGGCGAGTTCGAGGAGGCGGAACTGCTCGGCCGGTCCGCCGTCTACGATCCCTGGGGAACCGCCGTCGCCTCCGCCGGCGACGAACCCGCGACGGTCGCTGCCAGGATCGACCCCGAGCGCGTGACAGCTGTCCGGGACGACTTCCCCGCCCTCCGCGATCGGCGGGGGTCCGACTGAAGCTCCTCAGGCATCCACGGAGATCGCCGCCGGAGACGGTGGGTTTATATTCCACACACGGCAACGTGCTGGTGCCGACGGAAACGGCGCTTTTCTCGCCGTTGGAGTCGGCAAACCAAACCCGCACCCCTCGATCCGGCCCGGACCCGCTCCCGTCCAGTCCGTTCCGCTCCCCTTCCGACCCGTTTTCCGGATTCACACTGCCCGAGCCGCTCGGCCGGACGTCACTCGGACGCGACCGGAACCTCGTCGGGAACGTCGTCGTCCGTCGTCGCGAGTATCCTGTCGAGGCCGTCGACCATGGCGTCGACGCTGGCGCGGGTGATGTCCGCGTCGGAGGCCGACACCGTCACGGATCGGTCGCCACGCGAGAGGTCGACCTCGACGGTGACCACGGCGTCGGTGCCGCCGGTAATCGCGTCGACGTGGTACGAGTCGAGGTCGAACCTGACCCCGTCGAGCGCCTCGCGAACCGCCTCGACGGCGGCGTCGACCGGGCCGGAGCCGGTGCCGGCGGCGACCCGCTCGGCTGACCCGACGCGGAGCCGCACCGAGGCGGTCGGCACCCCCGCCCCCGACGTGGCCGATAGATCGAGCAACTCGACCGTCCGGTCGCGCTCGCGACCCTGGACGTCCTCGACGATCGCCAGCAGGTCGGCGTCGGTGACCCGCTTTCCCCTGTCGCCGAGGTCCTTCACCCGTTCGAGTACCGCGTCCAGTTCGTCGGCGTCGACCTCGACGCCGTGTTCGGAGAGGGCCGCCCGCACGCCGGCCCGTCCGGCGTGTTTCCCGAGGACGAGCCGGCGTTCCCGTCCGACGCGCTCGGGCGGGTACGGCTCGTACATTCGGGGGTCTTTCAGGGTGCCGTCGGTGTGGATGCCGCTCTCGTGAGCGAAGGCGTTGGCGCCGCAGACGGCCTTGTTCGGCGGATGTCCGACTCCGGTGACGTCCGCAACGCGGCGGGCGAGGCCGTACAGCCCCTCGAGGTCGACCGTCTCGACCCCGTATCCCTCCTCGAGCGAGACGGCCACCTCCTCGAGCGCGACGTTGCCGGCGCGCTCGCCGACGCCGCCGACGGTCGCGTGAACGAAGTCGGCACCCGCGCTCACGCCGGCCAGCGCGTTCGCGAGCCCGAGCCCGAGGTCGTCGTGAGTGTGGACGCCGGTGGGGCCCCGTTCGGCGAGCCGGGAGACGGCTCCGGCCACCTCGTCCGGGGTCGCCGCGCCGACGGTGTCGGTGTAACACACCCGATCCGCGCCCGCGTCGAGCCCCGCGCCGAGGAGGCGCTCGAGGAACGCCGGATCCGCCCGGGAACCGTCCTCGCCGAGCACCTCCACCCACAGTCCGTGATCGGCGGCGTACTCCACCAGCTCCCGGGTCCGGTCCACCACCCCGTCGCGGGTAGTCCCGACCTTCGTCTCGACGTGGCGGTCCGACGCGGGAACGACCAGGTTGACGCCGTCGACGTCGCACGCGAGCGCGTCGTCGACGTCCGCCTCGACGCCGCGGGCGAAGCTCGTCACCCTCGCGTCGAGACCCTCGCTCGCGACCCGGCTGATCGCCTCCCGCTCGCCGGCGGACGTGCAGGCGCTTCCCGCCTCGACGGTCGAGACGCCGACCCGGTCGAGGGCTCGCGCGATCTCGACCTTGTCGGCCGGGGTCAACGAGACGCCGGGCATCTGCTCGCCGTCGCGTAGCGTCGTGTCGAGCAGGGAAACGTCGTGTGAAAACGAGTTCGTATCGAAGAGTGTGCTTCCATCACGGGAGAATTTCACGGCCAGCCGCGGTGAAGCGACTTGCTCTATCCTCCGTGCCGGTGTTGGGAAGGTCCGACATGGTATTACTTCGTCGGGGAGGCAGGGTACTTAACTCCGGCGTTCTGGCAGGTATTGCCCGCAGAACCACGGCGACAGCTATTCGTCCTGCCGGTTCGACCTCCCTTCGTGACCGAAGAAGACGGCACCTCCGGGGAGTCGAGACTGGCCGCCCGACCGATCGAAGCGTCCGCACCCGAGGAGTTCGGGCTGGTCCAGGCCTGGTGGGGCGACGGCAAGGGGAAGACCACCGCCGCGCTCGGCATGGCGTTCCGGGCGGCGGGTCACGGCTACCGGGTCCACGTCCTGCAGTTCCTGAAGGGCGGAACCGCCACCGTCGAGGACGTGCGCGGGGAGTACAACGCCATGGCCGCCGTGCCCGGGATCAGCTACGAGAACACCGGCCACTACGGCTGGCACGGGTTCCTCGACGGGACCGACGACGACGAACACGAGGCGAAGGCCCGCGCTGCCCTGGCGCGCGCCCGGGATCTCCTCGATTCCGCGCGGGAGGCGTCGCTCGGGGAACCGATCCCCCTCGATTCGCCGCCGGAGGCAGGGGTACACATGCTCGTTCTCGACGAGGTTCTGTACGCCGTCGACCACGGCCTGCTTTCCTCCGCCGAGGTCCTACGCCTGATCGACGAGAAGCCGGCGAACCTCGAACTCGTGTGCACCGGAAGCCACTCCCGCCCCGACTATCTCGAGGATCACGCCCACCTGATCTCCGCCGTGAGAAAGGAGAAACACCCGCTGGAAGGGGGACACGCCGCCCGCAAGGGGACGGAGTACTGATCGGTCAACTCGATTTTCGAAACTCAAAGTACACCTGAAAAACTTATCGGGGCGCCCGTCGGTTCTCGAACCAATGGAGGTCGACGTTCCGCCGCTGGACGAAACGGCGATGGATCGCGCGCGTGACCGGCAGAGACGGCTCACTAAACCGCCAGGTAGTCTGGGTCGGCTGGAGGAGCTCTCGGTCAGGATCGCGGGGATGGTCGGCGATTCCGCGCCGTCGCTTGCGTCCCCGGTCGTCGTCACGATGGCGGGGGACCACGGCGTCGTCGCGGAGGGAGTCAGCGCCTTCCCGGCTTCGGTGACGGCGGCGATGGTCGAGAACATCGCCCGGGGAGGGGCGGCAGTCGACGCCCTGGCGCGCAGCGGCGACGTGGAGAACCTGGTAGTCGACGTGGGCGTCGCCGGCGAGTACGACCACGCCGAGGACGTGGTGCGCGAGCCCGTCGCGGCGGGAACGGCCAACTTCGCGGAGGAACCCGCGATGACCCGGGAGGAGGCGATCGAGGCGATCGAGGTCGGCCGGCGGGTCGTCGCGGACCGCGTTCCACACGCCGACGTGATCGGTCTGGGCGACATGGGGATCGGCAACACCACGGCGAGCGCAGCCGTCACCGCGGCGATCACGGGCGTGTCCCCGGAGGAGGTGACCGGACGAGGCACGGGCGTCGGCGACGACGCGCTCGCGCGGAAAGTTGCCGTGGTGCGAGAGGCGCTGGAGGCCCGCGATCCGGACCCGGACGACGGGATCGACGTGCTCCGGACGGTGGGGGGATTCGAACTCGCCGGACTCGCGGGCGTCTCGCTGGAGGCGGCCAGCCGGCGGATTCCCGTCGTCGTCGACGGGTTCGTCACCGGCGCGGCGGCGCTCGCAGCCGCCGCGATCGACGATCGCGTGAGCCGGTATCTGCTCCCCTCCCACCGGTCGGTCGAGGACGGCCACGACGTCCAGCTCGAGGCACTCGGGCTGTCGCCGCTGTTCGATCTGGAGATGCGACTCGGGGAGGGGACCGGCGCAGTTCTCGCGATGTCGGTTTATCGAGGGGCGTGTGCGACCCTCCGGGAGATGGCGACGTTCGAGGAGGCCGGAATTCCCCGGTGACTGTCCGACTGGCGTCGGCTCCGAAACGCCCCGCCCGCGCCGGGAGCTTTTTCACCCCGCTTCGAGCAGCCTCCCGCATGTCCGACTCATCCGACGACGACTTCGCACCGATCGATCGCCCGGATCTCGCGGACGTCGGCGTCGAGACCGATCTCGTCCGTCTCGAAGCCGGTGGCGAGGGAGTTCCCGCGGGCGTCGTCCGACTCGTCTTGGACGATCCCGACCGGCGGAACGCGCTGTCCCGCGAGCTGGCTGACGGCCTCGTGGCGGCGATCGACGCCATCGAGGGAACAGATGCCCGGTGCGTGGTTCTCGAGGGGACGGGCCCGGCGTTCTGTGCCGGCGGCGACGTCGCGGCGATGCGGGAGCTCCGGAAGTCGGACGCGCCGCTCGAGGCGGCGGTGCGCCACGTCATCAGGAACACCGCGCGGTGTATCCGCCGGACCGCGGAGTGTGAGTTCCCGACAGTCGCCCGGATCCACGGCCCCGCGATCGGGGCCGGCGCCGCGCTGGCGCTTTCCTGCGACGTCCAGCTCGCCCACGAGGACGCCCGGCTCGGGTTCGGGTTCCGTCGGGTCGGGCTCTCGATCGACTCGGGGGTCTCGTACTTCCTCCCCCGGTTCGTGGGGGACAACGTCGCCCGCGAACTCGTGTTCACCGGCGAGCCGGTTCCGGCGGCGCGTGCCGAGGAACTCGGTCTCGTGAACCACGCATATCCCGCCGAAGCGTTCGACGGCGCGGTCGAGGAGTTCCTAACCCGGATCGCGACCGGCCCGCCCGTCGCGCTCCGGGCGTCGAAGCGGCTGTTGCGAGGCGGCGGCCGGGGCTCCCTGGAGGCGGCAATCGAGCGGGAGGCGGAAGCGCAGGCGGCCGCACTCGCCTCGGAGGACCACGCCGAGGGGGTCGAGGCGTTCCTCGCGCGCCGGGAGCCCGAGTTCGAGGGGACGTAGGCTCGGCGGGTGCGACCGGCGGAACTGGCGGGGGACAGCGAGCGCAACGCTTTCCCCGCGATGCGACGAACGCCGGGTATGAGCGACTGGACCGACTCGATCGTCGGCGAGCGGATGGCCGTCGACGGTGAGTTCACCGAACGCGTGCAGGAGTCGCGCTTTTCGAGTCAGGAGTGGGGCCTGATCATGACCGCGACGGAGTTCGAGATCGAACACGCCGAGGACCCCGAACGGGCGCGGCTCGTGGCGGACACCGAGAAGCTCCCCGGGATCATGCCCGAACTCGACAACCTAAGGCAGCAGATGTCGGCGATGGGAGGCGCCTCCGGGGAGGATCGGTCCGGCGGGTCCGGGGGACTTTTCGACGGAATCAAACGGGCGCTTGGACTCGGCGGCGACGACGGCGTCGACGAAGAGCGGCTCGCGGCCGCCGAACGCCTCACCCAGGAGTACGCCGACGCCCTGCAGTCGCGTCTCGAATCGAACGGTCGCTGGGAACAGGTCCGGATCGCCTATCAGGAGTGAGGGCGGAGGCGGACCGCGGAACTCAGAACTTCTCGAGGTAGCGGTCCAGTTCCCACTGGGAGACGTCCGCCACGTACTCGCCGAACTCCTGGGTCTTCGCCTCCACGAACTTCTCGTAGACGTGTTCGCCGAGCGCGCTCTGGACCACCTCGTCGTCCTGCAGCGCGGCGATGGCCTCGCCGAGGTTCCCCGGAAGGGTGTCGATGCCGTACTCCTCGCGTTTCCCCTCGTCGAACTCGTAGATGTTCTCCCGGACGGGGTCCGGCGCCTCCATCCCCTTCTCGATCCCGTCGAGCCCGGCGTGCAGCATCGCGGCCAGCGCCAGGTACGGGTTGCCCGACGGGTCCGGCGACCGGAGTTCGATCCGGGAGGCGGCGGGCACGCGCGCGGCGGGCTTGCGGACCAGCGCCGAGCGGTTCACGTCCGACCAGGCGACGTAGACGGGCGCCTCGTAGCCCGGGACCAGCCGCTTGTAGCTGTTCACCGTCGGGTTGCACACCGCCGTCAGCGCGGGGGCGTGCTCGAGGATGCCCGCCAGGAACGACTTCGCAGTCTCCGAGAGGTTGAACTCGTCGTCCGGATCGTGGAAGACGTTCTCGCCGTCCTCGAAAAGCGAGAGGTGGGTGTGCATGCCGGAGCCGTTGATGTGAGCGATCGGCTTGGGCATGAACGTCGCGTGGAGATCCTTCTCCTCGGCGGTCGCCCGAACGACTGACCGGAACGTCGCGATGTTGTCGGCGGTCGTGAGCGCGTCGTCGTACTTGAAGTCGATCTCGTGTTGCCCCTGGGCGACCTCGTGATGGCTGGCCTCGACCTCGAAGCCCATCGCCTCGAGGTTGTAGATGATGTCGCGGCGCAGGTCGGAGGCGTGGTCCTTCGGCGCCAGGTCGAAGTACCCGCCGGCGTCGTGGGTGGTAGTGGTCGCGCGACCGTCCTCATCCTTCTCGAAGACGAAGAACTCCGGTTCCGGTCCCGCGTTCAGCGTGTATCCCATCTCTTCCGCCCGGTCGATCGCGCGCTTGAGGACGTACCGCGGATCGCCCTCGAACGGCTCGCCCGTCGTCGTGTTGATGACGTCACAGATGAGCCTGGCCGCGGATCCCGAGTCGGTGTTCCGCCACGGCAGCACCGCGAACGACTCCGGATCCGGCTTCAGCCGCATGTCCGACTCCTGGATCCGGACGAAGCCCTCGATCGACGATCCGTCGAAGTAGATGCCCTCGGTCAGGGCTTTCTCGGCCTGTGATGCCGGAATCGAGACGTTCTTTACGGTTCCGAGAATGTCGGTGAACTGCAACCGGAGGAAGTCGACGCCCTCCTCCTCGATCTGGTCGACGATCTGCTGTTCCTCGGCGGAGAGGCCGCCGTCGGGTGCGCTGTTTTCGTCCGTCATGTTATGGACGCATGAACGCAATACAGCCAGTATAAAGACGTTGTTGTTTGGTGCACAATACGCCCTGTCTCGAAATCCGATGGACATTCGTAAAATTATAGAACCCTCAGTTCTTCCTTGGCTGTAATGACGTACGAAAACCTCGATGCCAGGTTGGTAAACGAGCTTCTGAACAACGGTCGCGCGAGCCTCCGGAGCCTCGGGGAGGAGCTCGACGTTTCGGTCACCACGGTCTCGAATCACCTGCGGGACCTCGAGGAGGAGGGTGTCATTCGGGGGTACTCCCCGATAATCGATTACGACGCGCTCGGTTACGACGTCACCGCGATCCTCCAGTTGAAGGTCGAGGGCGACGCACTCCCCGAGATCACGGAGCGGCTCCGGGAGGAGCGACAGATGATCTCCGTGTACGAGGTGACCGGCGATTACGACGTCATCGCCGTCGGCAAGTTCCTCGACACCGACGGGATGAACGAGCAGATCAAGAAGATCCTGACCGACGAGAACATCCGCGAGTCGAACACGGCGGTCGTGCTCAACGCGGTGACGGAAAACGAGCAGTTCGAACTCGACGTCGAGGAGTGACCGCCGCGGTTTCGGTCGCGACCTCCGGGTGGGGGTGACGGACCGTGCCGCCTTCGGAACGGCTTTCCCTCCCGCCGGCTCAGGATCGAACATGGAGCTTTTCGGGTCCAGCGGAGCCCGCGGGGTCGCTCTCGACGACCTCACGCCGTCGCTAGTTTTGCGCCTCGCCCGGGGCGCGGGATCGGCGTGGGACGTGGAGCGAGTCGCCGTCGCACGGGACACCCGCACGACGGGGGAACTGTTCGCGAACGCAGCCGCGGCGGGGCTGTCCGCGGCGGGGTCGGACGTCGATCGGCTCGGAATCGCGCCGACGCCGGCCGTCTGTCGATACTGCCGGCGCGAGGGGGTCCCGGCCGTGCTGTTGACCGCCTCGCACAACCCGCCGGAGTTCAACGGGGTGAAGCTCGTCGGCTCCGACGGGGTCGAGCTCGCGACCGACGCGCTCGAGTCGGTCGAGGGGCGCGTTCTCTCGGAGTCGTTCGCCCGGACGACTTGGCGGGACGTCGGCGAGACGCGCCGGGTCGACGGGGTCAATCGAACCTACCTGGAGGAACTACTCGAGACCGTCGACCGGGACGCCGTCGCGGACGCCGGACTGACCGTCGCGCTGGACCCCGCGCACGGCGCCGGCGCGCTCACCTCGCCCGACTTCTTCAGGGAACTCGGCTGCGAAGTCGTGACCGTCAACGCTCAGCCCGACGGTCACTTCCCCGGACGGCTTCCCGAACCCGTCCCCGCCCACCTCGACGACCTCCGCCGGCTCGTCCGGGCCGCCGGGGCCGACGTCGGGATCGCCCACGACGGCGACGCCGATCGCGCAATCTTCGTGGACGAGAACGGCGAGTACGTCGAGGGCGACGCCTCGCTGGCCGCGCTGGCGGCGGCGGCGCTCGAGCCGGGCGACGTCACCGTCTCGGCGGTGAACGTCTCCCAGCGGCTGGTCGACGTCTGCGCGGACGTGGGAGCCGACCTGGAGCTCACCCCGATCGGGGCCACGAGCATCATCACGCGCGTCCGCGAGATCTGGGCTGGCGAGGATGCCGACCCCGGCGACGACCGGGACCGTCGTCGGGTGCCGATCGCCGGCGAGGGAAACGGCGGGGTGTTCTTCCCGGAGGAGGCGCTCGTTCGCGACGGCGCCCTCATCGGCGCGCGGTTCCTGGAACTGCTGGCGACCGAAGACGCCACCGCGAGCGAGGTCGTCGAGCCGTACCGGGAGTACGCCAACGTCAGGTACAACCTCGAGTACGACGGCGAGGACGAGCGACGCGCGATGGTTGAAGCCGCCGAGCGGTACGTCGAACGGGAGGACGCCGCACTCGACGCGACCGACGGCTACCGCCTCGACTACGGGGACGCGTGGGTCCTCGTCCGTCCCTCCGGGACGGAGCCGAAGATGCGAATCTACGCGGAGGCCCGGGAGGAGAGCCGGGCCCGGAAGCTCGCCGATTCCCTGTTCCGGGAGCTCAAGGACGCGGGAGACGCGGCGAGGTAGCGCTCAAAAGTCACCGAGCGCGGACTGTTCCGCCGCCGCGAGGACGTCTTCACACGTCGACCACGACCGCCGGGCGCAGTCCGGCAGGTCCCCGTACAGCTTCACGTGTGCACGGAGGAACTCCCGGGTCGTCGGATCGCCCGGGTAGCCGCTCCCGACTCCCTCCACGCCCTGCCCGGCGACCAGCGGGGCGTACTCCGCGTCGATTACCTCCATCCGCCGGTCGCGCTCCACCTTGGCGACCACGCTCGCCGCCGAGACGACCGGGTGCCTCTCGTCCGCCCCGTGCTCGGCGGTCACTCCGATCTCGACCCCGCGTTCGGCGGCTCCCTCCCGGACCCGGCGGGCGAACCGGGACTCCGAGACGTCCCCGGCGTCGACTACCGCCCGATCGCCGTCGCTCGCCACGTCCGCGAGCGCACGGGCCTGGGCGGACGCGGTGAGGGCGTTCATGTCGGTTTCGGGGCTGTCGATCGCGGTCGGCCCGACCGCTGCCACCCCGACGGAGATCGCGGGGTCGTCGCGGAGTCGTCGATCGAGGCGCTCCCGACGGGTCGCCGAGAGTCGCTTCGAGTCGTCCACGTCCGCCGGGATCGCGTCCCGAGGCGCCCGGACCGCCGCCGCGATCATCGGCCCCAGCACAGGTCCCTTTCCCGCCTCGTCGGCGCCGAGTTTCACGGCGACGGATCCGGCCTGCACCCTGAAATGCGTTTCTCTCACGGGGTGAGGACTGAACCGCGGGGTTTTCACCCTCCCCGGCCGCAGTCGTGGTATGGACGAGGAACTCATCCACTCCGACGACGTGCCGCTGTCGCGTCGCTCGCGGCTTCCCGGGGCGGGATTTTTCTATCCGGACTCGCTCGGCGAGGAGCGGGCCGAACGTCGCGCGCGGGAGGCGGTCGAGGGGGCGGAAGTCGTCGTCGTCACCGACTCCGACGCCGACGGGCTCGGTTGCGTCGCGCTCCTCCGCGAGCTGTACGACGCCGCGCTGGACGTGGCGGACTTCGAGGCGGAACTCGAGCGTCAGCTCGCGGGCGACACTGGCGACGGGGAAACGCCCGAAACCGACGTGGACCCGACTGCACAAGCCCACGCCGAATCCACGGTCGCGCTGCTTGCGGCCAGCCCCTACTCGCTGTCGAACGCGCTGGAGCAGGTCGCCGAGTACGCCGACCCCGGCATCGACCTGTTCGTCTGCGACCTGTGTCCCGACGAGTACGAACCGATCGCCGAGCCGCTGTCCGAGCTGCTCGGGGCGGCCGACCGCGTTTCCTGGTTCGACCACCACCAGTGGGACGAGGAGGTCGCCGCGGCGGTCCGCGACGCCGGCGCCGAGTTAGTCGTCGGCGAGTCCGACGAGGAGTGCACGGTCGACGTCGCCCTCCGGTCGCTCTCTCACTCTCACGAATTCCCGGATCGGCTCCGCGAGCTCGCGGCGGTCACCCGGGATCACGACCTCTGGCTGAAGGAAGATCCCCGCAGCGACGACCTCGCGGATTACGCCCACTGGTCGGGTCCGGAGGAGTACGTGACCGTCGTCGGCGCCTACGGGCCCGACCTCCCGGAGACGGTCGAGGCGTTCCTCAAGGACCGTCGAGTCGAGAAGCGGCGCCGGATCGAGGCCGCGATCGACCGGGCGGTCACGACGGAGGTCGGCCCCTGGACGGTCGCGGTCACTTACGGCCGGTGCTCCCAGAACGAGGTCGCCGACGCGCTCCGGGAGGAGGGTGCAGACGCCGCCGTGATCGTCAAACCCGCTGGCAGCGCGAGCATCCGGGGAAGCGAGGGGTTCGAACGCGCCCACGAGGTCGCGGCCCAGGTCGACGGCGGCGGCCATCCCCGGGCTGCGGGCTGCAAACCCGACATCTACGACGACATGCTGGATTACGCCCATCACTGGACCACCGAGGGACAGGCCGCAAGGCGAGTGATCCTGCAGGCGTTCGAGCGCGTCGCGGAGCGGGTCGAAAAGGAAGCAACCGACGCGGTCGAGACAACCGGGGCGGAGGCCGAGGGCCAGGAGGACGACGGGGCGGCGCCCGGCAGCGATTCGAACTGAGCGGACGAGCTACCGGGTTTCGCGCGGTATATAAGCTGTTCCGCAACTATCCGTCGAAGGGTCGGAATTCAGCATCGTCGGAGGGCGGCACGTTCGTCGCTGCCCGGCCGTCACGGAGGCGAATCTTTTTTGCAGGCTGGCGGCAGGAATCTTTCATCCGGTGCCATGAGCACAGAACTCGCTGTCATCTCCGACACGCACGTGCCGGCGCGGGAGGAAGCGATCCCCGAACCGTTTCGCGAGCGCATCGCTGCGGCGGATCATGCGATTCACGCCGGCGACTTCGAAACGTCGGCCGTTCTCTCGGAGCTTTGCGAGCTCTCGGCGGATCTGACGGCTGTTCACGGCAATGCCGACCCGGCCGGTATCGGACTTCCCGCCGTGGCGGACCTCTCGGTCGAGGGTATCACGTTCGTCGTCACTCACGGGACCTTGAACCCCGTCGAGGCGGCCGTCTACAGTCACGACGGAATGGTTCTCCGGGAAGAGGACTGGGCGAACGCGATCGCAGACACGACCCGTGCGAGGGCTCGGGCGTGGGACGACGAGAGCGTGATCGGAATCGGCGGCCACACCCATCGGATCGAAGACAGGGTCCACGAAGGCGTCCGTCTGCTCAACCCCGGTTCCGCCACCGGGGCGGAGCCAGCTGACGAGGCGACGATGCTGACCGTCGTCGTCGACGACGGGGCGGTCGACGTCACGCTCCACAGGGCGTGACGTCCCGCAGGGCGTGATCCGTTCTCAGTCGTCCTCGTCCCGCTCGCCGGCGATCCACTTGTGGGAGTACGATTCCCCACAGGAACACTGTGCGTAGGCGTGGATCACGTCGCCCTCGGCGTAGAGTCCGCCCACCTCCTCGTTTCGTCCTTCCGCGAAGGCGAAGACGAACTCGACGTGATGGTCACCCTCGGTCGGCGGCTCGGCGGCCGGACACTCCCCGCCGTCGAGCCGCGGGGAGATCGTTCCGTCGGTCGCCATCGCCCCCTTGGCGAAATCCATCGCGTCCATACCGGTGCCGGAGGCGAACGCCCTGCGGCCGTCGTCCCCGGGAACCACGAGGACGACCCCGCCGTCGACCGACTCGCCGACGTTCGCGATCCGTCCCGACTCGTCGAGGTGCGCGTCGCTCACGAACAGCGCGACGTCGTCGAGCCGGTCACCAGCGAGAAACCGCTCGAGTTTGCTCATGTTCACGCCAGACGCCGGGGGCTTAATTCGACTTCGAATCCGGCGGGGTACGCGGCGAGCGTGCCCTCTGGCTCATCCGAACCGGTCGAGCCCCGCCTGTCGTCGCTTCGCTCCCTCGGGATCGGCGACCCACGGCGACCGCTCCGCCCTGACCGACTCGACGTCGACCTCCGGCGGCTCACCCGGACTGAACGCGCGACAGTCGTTCCCGCAGTCCCGTCTCGGGTCGACGACCCGTTCGAACCGGTCGCAGTACGGCCGACAGTCCGCCGTGGTTCCGGCGCGTTCACACTCCGGATAGGTCGCCGGGCCGGGGCGCCATCCCTTGCCGTACGCGCGCTCGGCCACGCGCAGCCGTCGACGGCGCTTTGCTTCCGGGTCGACGATCGCGATGTCGGTCCGCCGGGCTCGACGGTCGAGGGGCTCGATACCCCGTTCCCCGGTCGGCAGTGGGGACGGTTCGCGAACCACGGTTCGGTCCCCCGTTTCCGGATCGAACCGCCAGACGCCGACCCGGTCCGGAATCCGGTTGAGGTGCGCCCGGGTGACGTACGAGCCGGTCGCGAGGACGACGGCGTCGAACAGCCCGAGCGTCGCGTCGTGAGCCAGCTGCCGGCGGAGCTCCCCCGGCGACCCGAGATCGGGTTTGTTCTCGATCGCGACCAGCCGGTCGAACCAGTCGTGTGGGTACCGGGCCGTCGCGCGAATCCACTCCCTCCCGTCGCGGCGCTCGCGCTGGAAGTAGCCGGCATCGACCGCCGCCTCGATCGCCGCCCTCGCGTACTCGCCCTCGCCCAGGGCCTCGCGGCGCGGCACCGCTTTCCCGGGGCCGACGTCGCTCTCGATAGCGCGTGCCGGGATCGTGTCGGCGGAGAGGCGAGCGCGGGCGTCGAACGCGGGCCCCGGTTCGACGATCACCACGTCGACGATCCGCTTTCCGGGGTTTTCCACCGCTCCGCCGAGCTGCCTGGCGACGACGGCGTCCGTGTACGCCTCCAGAAACGAGCACAGCGCGAGTTCGAACCGGTACTCGTCCATCGTTGCCTGGATGGGGCCCGAGGCGCATAAGCCGGTCGCCGAGGACGTCCCTCCCGCGGCTCGTCGGACGAAACCGGTATGCCGTGCGGGGACCTACGGCCGGTATGCGATCGGTCACGCGGAACGCCGTGCTGCTCCTCGGCGTGGTTCTCGTCGGACTGCTCGCCCTCGGTGCTTTGCCGAGCTATCTGGGATCCGGGGATCCGTATTACCTCGTCCTCGAGGAAACCGACGACGACGGGGCCGCCGTCGACGTCGGAAACGTCTCCGAGCGCCGGTACCCATACTTGACTGGCGCGCTTACGAACGCAGACCGTCGATCCGAACCGTACTACGAGGGCCCTTACGGCCTCAAGGAGCAGTTCACGCACACCCCGTTCGACGAGGTGAACGCGCTTGCAAATCGGGTTCCCGAGGCCGCAACCGACGACGGGCGGATCAGGATATCACTCGAGAACCGGCGATACTACGCGGCGGTGGTCCGTCGATGACTGACGAGGACGGAGGCGAGAACCCGCCCCCCGAGAACGTCGACGCCGGCCTTCCCGAGGCGATCGACGACGGCCGCCGGCACGAGCTCCCGGGGGAGCCGGAGTGGCCGGTCGTCGACTCACAGGTCGAGTACGAGAACGACTGGTACGTCGGCGGTTACGACCTGGTCGAACAACCGGACGGGGGGCGCAAGCGGTACTACTGGGCGGAGCTCCCGGCCGCAGTCGTGGTGGTGGCGAAGGCGGACGGGGAGGTCCTCTTCGTCGAGCAGTACCGGCCCACCATCCGAGAGACGCAACTCGAACTCCCGGCGGGGATCGTCGAGGCCGGCGAATCCTACACGGCGGCTGCCGCCCGCGAACTCGAGGAGGAAACCGGGTTCCGCCCGAACAGTACGGCACTGCTCGAGACCGTGTGGTGTTCGACGGGCCTGTTGCGTCACCGCCGGGCGTACGTGTACGCCGACGGGCTCGAACCGGGGCACCGGGAACTCGACTCCAACGAGTTCCTCACGCCGCGTTCGGTCCCTGCCGGGGAGGCGCTCTCGACCGTGCGGGACGGCTCTCCGAACGACGCGACTCTCGAGGGTCTCCTGCTCGCCGAGGTAGAGGGACTTCTCGAGGAATAGCACCCTCGCCCCGGTTTTCTTCCGCGGTGGTCGCTTCCTGGTGGGCGTAGTCGGCCGCAAACTCCGCAGGCGACATCCCTCAGTAGGCTTCAGAAAGCGCGGACTCCAGTTCGCCGACCTCGTGGATACCGGGATCGGACCAGGCGACCCGGTTCGACTCGTCGATCACGAACGAGTAGGGCACCTGCGTCGCGCCCAGCGGCTCCGCCAGGGTCATCGAGGGATCGATCGCGACCGTCCAGTTTCCCCGGTGGCTCGGGGAGGAGCCCAGGACGCCGGTCGAACCCGTTCGCTCCCCGTCGAACCACCGGCCGATCTCCTCCCGGGTGATCGCGGTCCCGACCTGTTCGGTGGTCACCGAGACGAACTGTACCTCGTCGGGCGTGCGCTCGTGGAACTCCGCCAGCGTGCCGAGGTACTGGAGGCAGTCGGAACACCAGGTGGCGAAGAAATCGACGAACGAAACCGAACCGCGTTCGGGGACGACGGTTTCGCCGGCGTCGCTCCCCCTCGCGTCGATCGTCTCCAGCGTCGTTTCCGGAACTGCTTCGCCCCGGAGCACGCCGTCCATCCCGCCGGAAGCGACGAGGGCGCCCGTTCCGATCACGCCGAGAGATCCCACCCCCGCGATCAGGTCACGTCGTCGCATCTGTCACTTTCCAGGCGTTTGTTACCGGGCGGCGACCGGTCTCACGCCGGTTCTGGAACGACCCTGATCGGGAGATGCGTCCCCTCGCGGCCGATCGATCGCTCATCGGTGTCGTGAAACACACGCAATGCTATCGGCTTAGTTCTTTCCGGTGGGACGAATCGGACCTGTGTACCCGTCGATCCGCGAGTCACGACGCCGTCACGTCGACGGGAGTTCGGAACTCAGAACGGGTTCGACAGGTCCATCTCTGAGAGGCGGGTGGCACCGTCCTCGACCGCTCGTTCGACCGCCCGCTGATCGGTCAACAGGAAACAGTTGTAGCCGTCGACGGATCGCTGGATCACGGACGACTTGAAGATGTTCTCCGGGTGATCGGTGTACTGTTTCACCACGACGACGAACGGAACGAGGACCTCGACGACGACCAGTCCGTATCCGCGATCCCCCAGGAACGACCGAATTGCGGGGAACTCGTCGGGTGGGACCTCGAACCGATACTGCTGGTTGTTGTAGTATCGCTTGAGCCGATCGAATACCGCCTCGCCCTCGAAGTAGTGTTTGAACAGGTACAGCTCGTCGATCACGAAGACGTTGACTCGTTCCTGTCCTCCCCGGCGGAACGACTCCATTCTATTTGACAACAGGCCACACGTTCAGATGAGTATTCCGCCGGAACGGTCGTCGCCCAATACGACGTGTTTTCCGTGTGGCCCTCTTTTTCCACACGTGACAATAACGACTGGCGATTCCGTTACGATCGAATACATCGGACGACTGGACGACGGAACTGTCTTCGACACGTCCCGGGAGGACGTCGCCGAAGAGGCCGGGATTGCGGAGGCACAGCCCGACAGGGAGTACGAGCCGCTGACGGTCGAGGTCGGTGCCGAACAGGTGATCGAGGGGATGGAAGAGGGGCTCGTCGGCCTGGAAGCCGGGGAGACGACGACGCTCTCGATTCCGCCCGAGAAGGCGTACGGGGAGTGGACCGAAGAGCGCGTCCAGGAACACGACACCGCGGAGCTGCGAGACATGCTCGGCGGCCAGACACCGGACGAGGGCGCGTATCTCGCCACTCAAAGCGGCCAGAAGGGCAAGGTAACCCACGTCGACGAAGAAACGGTTCGAGTGGATTTCAATCCCGAACTGGCGGGCGAAACGCTCGAATTCGAGATCGAAGTACTCGACGTCACATAGGTCCCGTCCCTGGTGGTTATGGTAGGGTGTCCGCTCGACGGCTCCTGTTGCCTCGTGATGGCGCCTGTAGCGATTTACCGGTCGATCGGCGCCCCGTGTGGCCGATCGTCCGGTAACGGCCTACAACCGTCAATATCAGTCACGCGATTCGAGGCTGTCGCCTGGCGATTCACCGCGGGCAGGAAGTCAATCTTCCAGCGGGCTCCGATCGGGGGTCGCGCCGCGCCGCTGAATTAACCTGCGCAGGAATCGGTAGACCGGGAACAGGTAGTCCTCGAACCGCTCGTAGACGCCACTCTCGCTCGCGTATACGATTACCGGCACACCTGCTGCTCGCGCAGTCTCGATGACTGCATCGGGCGTACTCCCGAACACCCACTGACGGAAGCGTCGGTCGCGCGACGCTCCAATCACGAGGATCCCTCCCGTCTCAACTACCGTATCGACGAGCCCGTCGGCGATCGTCCCCGCCTCGACGTTCCGGATTCGAAGATCCTCGATGTCACCCAGTTCGGATACGGTAGCCGCGGGATCCTCCGCCGACTCCTTGCCCGCAGGATCCACTGTTATGATGTTTATGTCCACCCCCTGCTGACCCAACACTCGAACCACCGACAGCGCTGCGCGATGATGTGGGCCCCCGCCGGCACCCACGTTCACCGTCTCGATCGGATCGCCCTCGTATCCACTCGTGAAGACGACGTCACACGGTGCCCCGTACTCGACCAGTCTGGTAATGTCCT
>JAZKTH010000174.1:0-4463 GCA_036625675.1 Haloferacaceae archaeon | reverse complement strand
CCTCGGCATCGACGGGATCACGGCCGCGCACCCCTCGTTTCTCCAGGAACGGCTGAAGTAAAACGTCTCCGGGCGTCGCCGGCTCGTCCCGCTCTCGACGGGGGGGAGCCCCGCCGGGCAAGCCGGGCGAGGTTCTAAGGCGGTTGGAGAAGAACTCCGAGCCGATGAACGATTCCGGCACGGGGGCACGGATCGGGTTCGCCCCGGAGGTGACGGTCCTCGGGATCACGGACCTCCTCGAGCGGGAGGAGCTGCTCCTGGAAGCCGACCGGGAGGTCGAGCTGTCCCCCGCCCTGACGGATCTTTTCCCGTTCCCCGTCGACCGTGCGGTCTCCTTCGACGCCGGACGGATCCGCTTCCCCGCACACTCGGTGGTCGGACTGCGGGACGGGGAAGGCGAGTTCGTGGAAAGCATGCTGGAACCGACCGAGTACGGCGCCGGAACCTACCTGTTCGACGTCACCGCGAACGTGCGAACGTACGTTCGCGTCGAAGACGCCGCGTTCTCGGCGAGCGGGCGGAACGAGGACGACTCGTTCGTCGCGGAGTTCGAGGAACCGACACGGGTGACAGTCGGGTCCCGGTCGCTGCACACCCGGCCGGAGGCGACGATCCTCGTTCCCGACGAGCCGACCGCCGCGATGGAGGCGGTCTCGCACCTCGGATCGTCGATCAAGGAGTTCTCCGCCGAACGGTCGTGGCCGACGCTTCGGGGCCATCCACCGCGGCTCCGCCGGGGGGAGCGGCTGGCGGTGCCCGACTGGATCGACCGCCCCCAGACCGGAGTGCGGATCGCGGTGCCGCCGGAGTACCCCGACCTCTACCGTGTCGCCCCGCTCGCGTTCTACCTCGGTGCGACGGTCGAACCCGGCGATCGGGCGGAGCTTCGGCTGGAGAACGGGTACGCCGAGTCGCTCTCGACCGCAGAGAGATCGCTCGCGGAGACGGTCGAGGACCTGCTGAAACGGTGCCTGCTGCTGGATTCGCTCGTCCGGACGGAGGGGTACATCCCGTCGAAGCGGTACGAGTACCGGGAACTGGGGCCGGAGCTCCCGTTCTATCCGCCGAACCTCTCCGACGCCTCCCTGTCCGCCCAGCTGATGGAGTATCTGGAGGTGAAACGGTCGGTGCTGGAGCCGTACTATCCGGACTGGAGTCCGACGGCGGTGCTGCGGCCCGGTCCGGCCGACGTGGAGCTACTCCCCTACCTCGCGCACGGGCTCTCTCCGGTGCGCGTGAGCGAGGAGTCCGGGGGCGCGACCCGGCCGGAGAAGACCGTCCCGTACGGATACGCCGACGGGCTGGCCCCCGCCGCGAGTTCGGGAGGGACGCCGCCGGCGACCCCGGAAACGCTCCCCCCGAGCGCCGCCCTGTTGTCCGTGGAACCCTACGAGACTGCGTTCGACCGGCCGCCGGCGGCGCCGGGGGAAGCCGCGGTCGCGCTCGTCGCCGACTCGCCGGAGCGCAAGCGCCGGTGGGACGAGGGGCTGGACGGACTTGCCGACGGGGACGTCGCCGTCGGCGAAGTCGAGACGGTCGCCCGTCCGGACTGCGAGCGGTTCCGGAGGCTGTTCGACGGGGAGTACGACCTGGTGTACGTCGGACTGGAGGGCGACCGAGACGAGGTCTCCTGTGCGGACGGCGCCGTTCGTCTCGCGGAGCTCGGGGGCGCCAAACCGCGGATCGCCGTCTTCGAGTCCGGTCCGTCCGTGGCCGGGGTCGCGCCGGCGGTCCGGGGCGGCGGCGTGGCGGGTGCCGTCGTCGACCGGCGGGTTCCGGTCGATCGGCTGCGGGAGTTCCTGGAGGCGCTTTCCGTCGGGCTGCCGCTCGCAGCAAGCGCCCGGCTCACCGCGGTGGACGGGGGCGGGACGGCGAGGTACGTCGGCGATCCCGGGAGTCAACTCGCCCACGCGCCGAACCGGACCCCGACACACGTCGTCGAGGTCGAGCCGATCGAGCCGGACCGATACGCGCTGACGACCCACACCGAGATCGCCGCCGCGAACCGGCTGGGCGGAGAACACGGGATCCTCCGCGACTGGGCGGACGACCGAAACCATCTGGCGGGGACGAGCCGCGACGACCACCGGCCGCTGACCGCGGCCGAACTCCTGGAGGAGGGGAACCTGGAGGATATGGCGATCCGGACGCCGGACGGGCTCGCCGTCGCGCCGGGCAGCTTCACCGAGGACGACGTCAGCCGACTGGTCCGGCAGTCGCGATGGAGCCGGTCCGACGGGGGCCGCACCGAGATCTGAACGCGCGGAATATAAGTGACGACGGGGCGGAGTGGCGACCATGATCGGATTCATCGGCGGCAGCGGCATCTACGAGGCGCTTCCGCTCGAAAACGTGCGCGAGACGGAGTACGCGACCCCGTACGGGGAGCCGAGCGCCCCGGTGACGATCGGGGAGTTCGGCGACACGGACCGGGAGGTGGCGTTCCTGCCGCGACACGGGCCGAACCACGGCAAGTCCCCGACCGACCTGCCGTACAGGGCGAACATGTACGCGCTCAAGCTCGCGGGGGTCACCCACGTGTTCGCCTCGAACGCCGTCGGCAGCCTCAGGGAGGAGTTGCCCCCGGGGACGCTGGTGATCCCCGACGACGTCTACGACCGGACGAAACACCGGGAGCTGTCCTTTTACGGCGACGGCATCGTGGTCCACCAGCCGTTCGCGGAGCCGTACAGTCCGGAACTGGTCGACCACCTGACGGAGGCGGCCCGGGAGGCCGTCTCGAACCGGGACCTCGACGCCGACGTCGCGAAGGGCGGGACGTACGTCTGCATCGAGGGGCCGCAGTTCTCGACCCGGGCGGAAAGCGAGTTCTACCGGTCGCAGGGGTGGGACGTGGTCGGGATGACGACCATCCCGGAGGCGAAGCTGGCCCGGGAGGCCGAGATCGCCTACGCCACCATCTGCGGGGTCACCGACTACGACGTCTGGAAGGAGGACAGCCAGGTGACCCTACAGGAGGTACTCGAGAACGCCGAGCGGAACCAGCGCGCGATCGAGGCCACGGTCGAGGTGGCGGTCCGGTCGCTTCCCGAGGACCACACCTGCGATGCGCACTCGGCGCTGGAGGGCACGGTGAACACGCCGACCGAGGCGATTCCGGAGGAGACCCGCGAGCGGGTGGAGCCGCTGGTTGGCGAGTACCTGTAACTCGCGAGGTCAGCACTCACTCGAGGTGAGCGCAGATCGCCAGTCCCGTCGGGTTCTGCCCGGAGCCGTCGAGAGGCTCGTTCGTCACTTCCACTCTGAGGGTGTGCGTACCGACGCCGAGGTCGCTCTCGGTCACCACTTCCAGTTTCAGGGGGTGGTAAGCCTGCGATTCGTCGTAGCTGTGGATCTCCTCGCCGTCGAGGAAGATTGCGCCGGGGTTGTCCGAGCCGAACGCCCTGATGACGAGGTCGCGCGGCGCCATCGGATTGGCGATCTCGAACTCTAGTTCGTACACGTACTCTCCCACGGGGTCGTCCTCGGTCGAGGAGTCTCCGTACGGATCGACCCAGCCGAACGTGCACTCCGGCACGCTGGTGTCGGCCCAGTTGGGATGCTTCTCGATATTCTTCGCGTCCCCGGTAGTCCCGTCGGGAGAGGACGTGACTTTCCAGTCCGCGACACCGGTGCTGAGGTTCTCGGTTTCGACCGCCCCGGCAGTGTCCTTGCCCGGAGCTCCGTCGTTGTGACGGCACTGTTCGGTGTAGAAGCCGACGTCGAACGCCAGCGAATCACCCTGGACGTGGTTGCCAGTTTCGGCGGGGAGTTCCCACCTGAATCCGATGCAGTGCTGCGTCTCCCCGCTGAAGCAGTTCCGCTCCCCACCGGAATCGCCGGAAGCCATGTCGCCGTCGAGCGGGATACCGTTTACGTCGCTCAAATTGTCGAAGACCTCCCGGAGCGACGGATTGTTCGCGGGTTCCTCCGCGCCGCCGACGATGATGGTTTCACTGTCCTCGTCGCCATCGTCGAAGACGTTGTCACAGTCGTCGTCGTACCACAGCGTCACCCGCAGTTCGTCCGCGAGTTCTACGACCTCGGGGTCTTCTCCTGGGGCCGACGCCTCGGGTTCGGTCAACCCGTTCTCGGACTCGTCGGCGAGTTCCCCGAACATCCAGAGGTAGCCCGGATTGTCACAGAGGTGGAGGCTGAAGGTGATCTCTCCCTCGTCCCCCGGCTTGACGTCGTCGAGTTCGATCAGCGACTCCTGGGGTCCTCCCGGCCCGTCGAAGACGTCTTCCGGGAGGTCGTCGCCGCTCTCGAGGTCCGAACAGTCGAGGAATAGCGGAGATCCTGGCTCGTATTCAACCTCACTCTCAGCTCCCTCGATAGATTGCCAGCCGTCGTCGTCGTGATCGGGGTAGGCGTTGACCGGAACCCAACCGTTCTTCCCGTAGTACGTCTGCTGCCAGTCGAGTTTGAGGTCGAGCTCACCGGCGACCATCGAGTTGCCTTCG
>JAZKTH010000173.1:0-4482 GCA_036625675.1 Haloferacaceae archaeon | reverse complement strand
TCGTCCGACAGCGGCATCCCGCGGGTGTGGATCTGCATGATTTCCTTGCGGCCGTTCTCGTCGGGGACGCCGATCTCGATCTCGCGGTCGAACCGTCCCGGACGGCGCAGCGCCGGGTCCACGGAGTCGACGCGGTTGGTCGCCGCGATGACGATCACCTGGCCGCGCGTCTCCAGCCCGTCCATCATCGTGAGCAGCTGGGCGACGACCCGCCGCTCGACCTCGCCGGTGACGTCCTCGCGTTTCGGCGCGATCGAGTCCAGCTCGTCGATGAAGATGATCGACGGTGACTCGTCTTTCGCGTCCTCGAATATCTCCCGGAGTTGCTGTTCGCTTTCCCCGTAGTACTTCGAGATGATCTCCGGGCCCGCGATCGAGAAGAAGGAGGCGGAGGTCTCGTTGGCGACCGCCTTCGCCAGCAGCGTCTTGCCGGTCCCCGGCGGGCCGTGCAACAGGACGCCCTGGGGCGGCTCGATCCCGAGTTTTTTGAAGATCTGCGGATGCTTCATCGGCAGTTCGACCATCTCGCGGACGCGCTGGATCTCGCCTTGCAGGCCGCCGATGTCCTCGTAGGTGATGCCGCCGCCCGTCTTCTCGAACCCCGAGATCGGCTCCTCGCGCAGCTCTACCTCGGTGTCCTCGGTGATGAGACAGACGCCGTCCGGCTCCGTCGAAACCGCGATCAGCGGGATCGCCTGTCCGGGCGAGCGCATGAACGGGTGGTTGGTGCTCGACATCACCGGCACGATGTCGCGTTCCACGACCGGTCGCTTGAGGATCTGGCGTTTGACCATCCCGGCGGCGTCCGAGCCGAACTGGACGGAGGCCTCCTCGGGCGGCGCAAGCACGAGCTTGTCGGCCTTCTCGGCCTCGGCCTTCCGGATCGTCACCCGTTCGCCGATGCCGACGTTGGCGTTCTGTCGGGTGAACCCGTCGATGCGAACGGTGTCGGTGTTCCAGTCCTGCCGGTCCGCGCGCCACACCTTCGCGGCGGTTGTCTCACCCCCCTCGATCTCGATGATGTCGCCGGGGGAGAGCTTGAGATGCAAGAGCGTGTCTGGGTCGAGTCGGGCGATGCCGCGCCCCGAGTCGTTCGGGTACGCCTTCGCCACTTCGAGTTGGACTTCGTTCATTGTTGCGTCGTCCGCGTGGGTGAACCAACGCAGTCGCCGACCAAGTGTTTTGTTCCGCCCTGCGTCGCTTCCGCTCCGGCGCTCCCGGATCGTCCTGACGCTCCGCGGGGATCCCGTCGTGTCATATACTATCAGGGTCGGGTCGGGACGTACAAAGCCCTGTCGGGTCCACGCGCATCTACCCCCAATCCGGCGATCCTGCGCTTTTTACCCCGCTGTCGCGTATCGTCGGTATGTTACTGGTCCGCGGCACCGGCGGGGGGACCGCTCTCACGGGAACGATATACGAGCGAGGGGAGGCGCCCCCGCGGTTCAAGGGCGCCCCCGACGAGGCGGCGCCGTACGTCTGGATCTGCGACGAGTTCTACCAGGTGGAAAGCGGTGGCAGCCGGCAGCTGATCGACGGGGAAGAGATCCGCGTCGCGTTCGAGTCTCCGATGCCCCGGGGATTCGACACCCGCGAGCAGGCAGTCGAGGCCGCGAAAGAACACGTCAGGACCCAGTTCGCCCGTATCGGGATCGACGACGTCGACATCGAGGTCGTCGAGAACGTCGAACTCGAGGGCTGATCCGAACCGTCCCGACCCGTTCTGCTCTCTTTCGTTCTGCTGCTCTCTTCCGTTCTGCTGCTCTCTTCCGTTCTGCTGCTCTCTTTCGTCCTACTCTCCATCCTCCCCTTCCTCATCTCCCAGCGAGCGAGCGGTGAGAACCGGGCACTCCGCCGTTCGGACCACCTTTTCCGCGACGCTCCCGAGGAGGTACCGATCGATCCCCCGACGTCCGTGGGTACCCATCACGATCAGATCGATCCCCGCCTCGTCCACGTAGTGCAGGATCTGTCGATACGGCGACCCGGTGGCTACCGAGGCCTGTACCGAGCTGACGCCGGCCTCGAGCGCCCGTTCCCGGGCCTCCTCGACGACCTCCTCCCCCCGCTCCTCGAGGGCATCGAGTACGTCGGGGGCGCCGGCCTGCATCGCCGGTATCGTCTCCTCGATCACGTATAGGACGTGCAGCGACGCGTCGTACCGCACCGCGTGGTCGATCGCGTGGTCGAGAGCGGCCTCGGCGCCCTCGCTGCCGTCCGTCGGATACAATATGCGGTCGTACATCGTTCGATAGTTGTCTCCAGTGACATTAAACCCCAGCGCCGCCGGAGCGACCCGAAGATGACAGAGACGTCGGAGAAATCGCCGTGTTTTCGACGATCCATAGCGTTCTTTTATATACTACCCGTGAGGTTTGGCCGTGCGTTCCCGTTTCTCACACAACGTTTAATACTCGCTCGCTAATTATAACGAATATGGACTCCGAGTGTTCCACCCCATCGCGTACTGCCGGCCAGCCGACCGTCGACTCCGGCACGAATTTTGGGTTCAACGCGATGTGGGGGACACGCAAAACGGAGTTCGATCCCGGCGTAAACGGACCCACGTCCGGCCGCCGTTTCGGTGCGTCCAGCGGGGAGATCCGCGTGCTGGAGGCCCGTACCGGGTCGGTCGCTTCGGGTTCGATCGCGTCGCGCGTACACCGCCGGGTGGCCGATTCCGGTGACGGCCGTTATCGCTGAGTGAATGAGCGTCTCACAACATCCGATCGCACTCCGGGTCGAACAGCACGTCGGCGGGGCCACCCGCCTTCTCGCAACCGTCATGGCGCTGCCGCTCATCGACGGCATCTTCCCCGCGCTGGTGATCGCCGGCGCGCTTTCGACGCCGTTCGGGCTCCTGGAAACGGGGCTTCTCATCTTCGGGGGTTCGGCCACGATGGCCGTCATCCTCGCGGAGATGGAGGGTACCCACCGCGAGCAGGCGCTCTCGATACTCGTCATCGGCGCAGTGTTGATCCCGGTCGCGGCGGCCGAGGCCGCGCTCGCGATGACGTTCGACAGCGTGTTGAACCTCGAGATATTCCGGCGGTTCGCCGGACTGGTCATCCTCGCCATCGCGGCGAAGACGGCCAGTTCGAAGCTCGACGAGTACCTGCCCGGCGCGGGCGTCATCATCGCGCTGGGGCTCGTCGCCAGCGTCGAGCCCGACGGGGCGGCGCTGCAGCTCTCGACCGACCTCGGGGTCGTCCTTCGGGGCGCCGCCGCCGCGGCCGTCGGGGTCGGCTTCGCCCTCTCGGTCGCGCTGCTGGGTCCGCACCTGCGCGGTCGGGTCGACCTGGACCGCTTCCGGTTCGGATCGGCCGTCGCACTCGGGGTGCTCGCGCTCCCGATCCTGGGCGTGCTGGACACCGACGCGCCCATCGCGCTGGCGGTGCTCGTGGTCACCGCGATGCTGGCGTACGACCCTGACTCGACGCCGGCGCCGACGCCCGGTTCCGCCGGCGGGAGCGACGACCCCGACCCGGACGTCCCGGCGGGCGCTCCGGGCGGTGGGGAGACGGAGCAGTCCGGGCCCACGCCGGCGTCGGTCACCGCCTCCTCGCTGCGGCTCGACGGCGACGCGACGCCGGCCGATCGCGAGATCGCCGCCCGCGGCGCCGTCGCCGGGGGCTATCCCGGCGTCAACCGCCACTCCTCGGGCGGCGGGTCGCCGACGCGCGTCTCGAACGGCGGCGTCGTTCGGTCGGAGGGCGACCGCGTCCGCCCCGACCCGGATCGCGTCGACGAGCCAGTCGGCGACACCGTCGACGATACGGCGGGTGACGACCCCGATCCCGACTATCCCGACGCCGAGGACCCCGCCACCCCCGGCGAGGACGGCTCGCGGGCGCCCTGGATGTAACCGAACTCGAGGACGTTCGGCCGCGTTTCGGGCGCAAGCGCTTAGGAGACGCACACCCAGGAAGGGGTATGAGCAACCGGGTCGTCGAGGGGCGGATGGTGACGTCCGATCGGCTGGCGGAACTCATCGAGGGGGAACGCCCGATGGAGGCGGAACCGATCGAGGACGCCGATCGGGACTGTCCCGACTGCGGCGCAAACGTCCTGCAGGTCGGGTACATGCCGAGCATCACCGAGTTCGTGGTGGGGTACAAGTGCCAGGAGTGTGAATGGAAGGAAACCGACCGCGAATGAGCCGGTGAGAGACGGCGCCGCCGACCGGCCGTCGCCGCGACCCCAATCGAAATCCCTTTAGTCGGGTACGAACGAACAACACGTGCGAGGGGACGTGGCCCAGCCAGGGAGGGCGACTGACTCCAGAGGCGACGCCCGGTGACGAACTCCAGACTGATATTCCGAGCGGTCGACTGATCATCGATCGCGTTGACGACCCTCTGGAGTACCGAGGCAAACCGGAGATATCAGTCGATCGGGGGTTCAAATCCCTCCGTCCCCATCTTTCTGCCGGCGCTCACTCACGAGCGCCGGCTGCGTCGTCGTCCGGTCGGAGGGACGTGA
>JAZKTH010000172.1:0-4562 GCA_036625675.1 Haloferacaceae archaeon | reverse complement strand
GGCTCGTTCCGAGGACGAGCACGGTCGCAAACAGGATCGATCGGCTCGGGATCAGTTTTCCCACCAGCGCCCCCTCGAGTGCGAAGACGACGAAAAGCACCCCCAGCCCGTAGCGCAGGACGAACTCCGCGCCGATCTGGACTGCGAGTGACGACATAGACGAACGTCGCGCCCGAGAGAATATATATCTTCTGACAAATTCTGCGTGAGAATGTGTGGCGCTGAAAACGGGACCCCGGGAGCGAGCGTTCGCTCCGCGGCGAACTCGCCGACGCGTACGAAGGTGATTGCGTCCTGGAGTTCACACGCGCTTCGAGCGGGCCTCACGGACGCTCGCGCCGTCCCGCACCTTGTCCTCACAGGAGGGACACACGCGGACGTCGTCGTACCCCGGCGGCGCGAAGACTCGGACGTACCGCTCCGTGACGAACGAACCGCAGTTCCTGCATTCCGGCATCGCGTGCTCGGATACGTAACCGAATTACGTATTGTTTTGGGTGGTTTCGCGGTGGATTTCGCCGAAACTCCGGAAACGTGACGAAGGTTTCTTTTAGTTGATCGCCAGGCGGCCCTCGGGGGCCACCGGTAGAGGTCTGGACGGGGGGAGGACTGCCGCGGGAGGCTCGCCGGTCATGGGGGTCGTTCCAGCTCGAATCGATCGCGGGTCGTCGCGTACCAGTTGCCGGCGAGTCGTCCCACCGGATCGTAGTCGGTGACGTCGAACTTTCCGTCTCCCGCGAGCAACCCGTCGTCGACGTGAACGTGGACGACCTCCCCGAACACCATCGTCGACGTTCCCACCGGAACCACGTCGAACAGCTCACACTCGAGCGAGACCGGCGCGTCGGACACCCGGGGGGCGTCGACGCGCTCGCACTCGGCGGGGGCGAGGCCCGCGTGCGCGAACTCGCTTTCTGTCGGGGGGAGCGTCGCACTCGAGGCGTTCATCTCCTCCGCGAGCGCCACCGACGCCAGGTTGACCGCGAACGCCTCCGTCTCGACCGCGTTGCGGAGCGTGTCCTTCGGCTCCTCGAGCGTCGAGACGGGCGCGAACGCGACGACCGGCGGTTCGACGGCGGCGACGGTAAAGAAGCTGTACGGCGCCAGGTTCTCGCCCGCGGGTCCGCATGAGGAGACCCACGCGATCGGTCGCGGGGTGACTGCCCCGGACAGCAGGCGGTACGGCGAGCCGAACGCGTCCGGCGGTCCCGATCGGGTCGAATCGCCGTTCCTCATCGATCCCCCAACCCCTCGAACGGATCGATCTCCCTGTTCCCGGGCGTCTCCTCGTCGCTGGCGAATCCCGGTCCGGACGTCGCCAGTTCGAAGACCAGCCCGTCGGGATCGCTGAAGTAGATGCTCTCGAAGTAGGTCCGGTCCTTGACCTCGGAGACGTTCACCCCCTGTTCCCGGAGGCGGGTTTGCCACTCCTCGAGGGCGGCTCGGTCCTCGACGCCGAACGCGAAGTGATGGCCCGCACCGGGACCGGGTGCCCCGCGGGAGTCGGGGTACTCGAAGTAGGTGACGACGGTTCCGGGTTCGCCGGTCGGCGTCGACGAGAAGTAGTAGTGTGGCGTCCCCGGATCGTCGTAGTTTTGCGTCATCTTCACCGTGTGCCACCCGAGCACTCCCTCGTAGAACTCCTTCGTCTCCTCGATGTCGGTGCAGACGTTCGTCACGTGGTGCAGTCCCGTCGTCGGTGGCGCCTCCGTCATACGGCGGCGCTACGGCCGGGGGATGGATAGCTCTTGTCCGGGGGGCGTTCGCCGGTCGCCGAATCGGGTTCCGCGCCTCTGTTTGCGAACCGCGGGGAGCCGCAACTGCTTTCCCACGAGCGGCGCATGGTTGGCGCATGCAGACGGTCGTTCTCGCCGCCGGAGAGGGGACGCGCATGCGCCCCCTGACAGCCAGCCGCCCGAAGCCGATGCTTCCGGTCGCCGGGCGGCCGCTCGTGGAGCACACGATGGGGGCCGCCGTCGAGGCCGGCGCCACCCGGCTCGTGGCGGTCGTCGGCTACCACGGCGACCGGATCCGGGAGCACTTCGGCGAGCAGTTCCGGGGCGTCCCGGTCGCCTACGCCGAGCAGTCCACCCAGCGTGGCACCGCCGACGCCGTCGCCCGCGCCGCGCCGCTTCTGGACGCCGAACCCTTCGCCGTGCTCAACGGCGACAGTCTCTACGACGTCGCTTCCCTTTCCCGCCTGTACGACGGCGGCCCGGCGGTCGCGAGCTACCGGGCGGAGGATCCGGCCAGCTACGGCGTGCTGTTCGTCGAGGACGATCGGGTCCAGGGTGTGGTCGAGAAGCCGGACGAGCCGCCGTCGGATCTCGTGAACGCGGGTGGGTACGTGTTCCCCGCCGAGGCGCGAGGCTGGCTCGACGTCGGCGAGAGCCAGCGCGGCGAACTGGAACTCACCGACGTCCTCGACCGCACCTGCGAGTCGACGGACGTGCGACCCGTGCCGGTGGACCGGTGGCTCGACGTCGGACGGCCGTGGGAGCTCCTGGCGGCAAACGAGTGGAAGCTCGAGGACGTCGGGGACGTGAGGGAGGGAACGGTGAGCCCGGACGCGACGATCGCGGGCCGAGTACACGTGGCCGAGGGCGCAGAGATCCGCGAGGGGGTCACCGTCGAGGGGCGGGCCTTCGTCGGCCCGGGAGCGACGGTCGGTCCCAACGCGTACGTTCGGGGCGCGACCTCGATCGGGCCGAACGCACACGTCGGGCACGCGGTCGAGGTGAAAAACAGCGTCCTGATGGCGGGCGCGACCGCCGGCCACCTGGCGTACGTCGGCGACAGCGTGATCGGCCGGGACGCCAACTTCGGCGCGGGCACCACGGTCGCGAACCTCCGGCACGACGACGAGCCCGTTCGAGTGACGGTCAAGGGCGACCGCGTCTCGACGGGGCGCCGGAAGTTCGGTGTGGTGTGCGGCGACGCCGTCAAGACCGGAATCGACACCAGCCTCAACGCCGGCGTCGTCCTCTCGGAGGGGGCCCGCACCGCCCCCGGCGAAACCGTCCTCTCGGACAGGTGACTGCTCGCCGTCCGCTCGGACGGGCGATCACTCGCCCTCGACGCCGCCGGCGTCGAGCTTCCCGTTCAGCACCTTCGCGGCGGTCAGGACCGGGTCCCACACCGGGCTGAAGGGCGGGGCGTACGAGAGGTCCAGCCCCTCGAGCTCCTCGACGGTCAGCTCGCCGGTGAGCGCGGCCGCCACCGTGTCGATCCGCTTCGCCGCGCCCTCCCGGCCGACCATGCTCGCGCCGAGGACGGCCCCCGACCCGGCGTCGGCCACGAGGGTGACCTGCAGTTCCGCCCCGCCCGGGTAGTAGTGGGCCCGCGTCGGGGCCGATATCGTCACCGACACCGGATCGAAGCCGTGTGATCGCGCCCGTTCCGGGTCGATTACGCCGGTGCGCGCCACCTCCAGGTCGAACGCCTTCAGTACCGCCGTCCCGGCGGTCCGGCCCACGGGAGTCGGGTCGCCGCCGAGCGTCGATCCGATCGCACGGCCGGCCCGGTTGGCGGTGAGCGCGAGGGGGACGTGGTCCGGTTCGCCGGTGACGACGTTCTCCGCCTCCGCGCAGTCCCCCGCGGCGTAGACGTCCTCCACGTTCGTCTCGCCGTACTCGTCGGTCGCGATCGCGCCCGTGGCCCCGGTCTCGACGCCGGCCGACTCGGCGAGTTCGACGTTGGGGGCGACCCCCACACCAACGAGCGCGAGATCGACCTCGAACCGGTCGCCGCCGGCGTCGACCGCTCCGACCGCGTCCCCGTCGGTTCCCTCTCCCGCAGCGGGGACGAACCCGTCCACCCCGGTTTCGAGGTGGAGCCGGACCCCCTGCTCGCGGAGGTGTTCCTCGACGACCCCGGCCGCCTCCTCGCCGAACGGCTGGAGGACGTGCGGGAGCATCTCGAACAGGTGGACCTCCAGCCCGTGGGCCGAGAACGCCTCCGCCATCTCGATGCCGACGTAGCCGCCCCCGACGATCGCGACAGCCCGGTCCTCGGTTTCCTCCCGCGCCTCGCGTCTCCCCTCGACCGCCGCGGCCCCTTCGCCCGCTTCCGGGTCGAGGCCCAGATACTCCCGTATCTCGCGGGCGGCGTCCATCTCGTGCAGCGTGAACACGCCGTCGAGACCCATCCCGTCGAACGGGGGCTCCACCGCCCGCGCGCCGGTGGCGAAAATCAGGGTTCCGTACGGCTGCGTGAACGTCCCCGCCGGTGTGTCGGCGTCGCCGTCGGCGTCGTCACCTCCGTCGGTCCCGTTCCCGTCTCCGGACTCGTCCCGTCTCTCGACGGTGACCGTCTTCGCTTCGGCGTCGACCTCGACGACTTCGTGTTCGGTCCGGAGGTCGATCCCGCGTTCCGACCGGAACTTCTCCGGCGGGACCGACACCAGGTCGTCGAGCGACTCGACCTCGCCTTTCAGGTAGTAGGGCAGCCCACAGGCGCCGTAGGAGACCCACTCGCCCTTCTCGAAGACGATCACCTCGCTGTCGGGCCGTTCGCGTTGGAGTTTGCTCGCTGCACTCATCCCGGCGGCGTCTCCCCCCACG
>JAZKTH010000171.1:0-4572 GCA_036625675.1 Haloferacaceae archaeon | reverse complement strand
GTGGTGACGATGATGATGGAGGAGTTCAGGCAGTTCAGCCCCGGCGGGGCGGAGGCGCTGATCGACGAACGCGACGCGTACATCGCCCATCAGCTCGTGGGACTCCGCGACGCCGGCCACCACGTCGTGGCGGTCGTCGGCGCCGGGCACCGGGAGGGCATCGAGCGCTATCTCCGGGAGCCGGAGACGCTGCCGCCGATGACGTCGCTGGTCGGCACCGAACGGGGTCGCGGGATCCCGTGGGCCAAGATCGTCGGCGTTCTCCTGTCGGTCGGGTTCGTGGCGTTCTTCCTGCTGCTTGCGATGGCAGGCGTCCGCAACGAGTTCCTCCTCCGGCTGTTTGCGGCGTGGTTCCTCATAAACGGGATCTTCGCGTTCGCCCTGGCCAAGCTCGCCGGCGCCCGGTGGTCCTCGGCGGGCGTCGGCGGCGCCGTGGCGTGGTTGACCTCGATAAACCCCATGCTCGCGCCGGGCTGGTTCGCGGGCTACGCTGAACTCCGACACCTCAAAGTGAACGTCGGCGACATCACCCGGCTCAACGAGATCATCTCCGACGAGACGCGCAGCGTCTCGGAGGTCGTCTCCGACATGTTCGACGTGCCGCTGTTCCGGCTCATCATGGTGGTCGCGATGACCAACGTCGGGAGCATGATCGCGACCTTCCTGTTCGCGACGTATCTGCTCCCGATGTTCTTCGCCGAACTGGGCGGCGTGGAGGCCGTCTCCCGGGAGATGATCCGCGGCGCCCGGAACAGCGCCGACATCATCTGGGGTGTCCTCTCGTGAGCCGGATGAACCGCAGCGGGGCCGGCGGGGTGCAGGTCGGTCGGCTGGAGTTCAGCTACGGGGAGCTCCAGGACCTGCTCGTGGCGTGGCTCGCGCTGGGGGTGGCGTTCGCGCTGTTCTTCGTCGGCGGCGCGGCGAACGTCGACCGTCTGATCGCGGGCGGGGTCGTGCTCCCCGTGCTCGTGAGCCTGTTCACTGCCGGGCTGGGCTTCCTGCTCCACGAGATCGCCCACAAGGTGGTCGCCGTGCGGTACGGCCAGGTCGCCGCCTTCCAGGCCGATTACGGGATGCTGTTCCTCGCAGTGATGAGCGCGCTGCTCGGCTTCATCTTCGCTGCGCCCGGCGCCGTCGTCCACCGCGGGCGGGTGACGCGCAGGCAACACGGGCTGATCGCACTGGCCGGTCCAGTGACGAACGTGCTCCTCACCCTACTTTTCGTTCCGGTGATGATTCTGGCCGTCTCTTTCGGGTCGGAGCTGGTGTGGCTGCTCGGCTCCCGCGGCTTCGCGATCAACGTATTCCTGGCCGCGTTCAACCTGATCCCGTACGGTCCCCTCGACGGGCGAACCGTGATCCGCTGGAACAAGCTCGTGTGGGGCGCCTTCTTCGTCCCGACGGTACTGGTTGCGGTGGTGGCGGTCTTCGGGTTCGGGCTCGGCTTCGGCGGAAGTTTCTGAGTTCGCGACGCGGGCGAGTTCGAGTTCGAAGGTTCCCGAACGCGATGACCCGCCGGTTCGCCCCGACACGAACGCCCCGCGGGAACGGTGTCCTTTTCTCGGAGCCGGTCGCTCCTCGTAGCATGAACGAGGACGCCGACCGGGAAACGAACGGCGACGATCAGGAGTCGGAGGAGCGGCGAGGGGAGGGAACGAAGGAGGAACAACCGAAGGAGGAGGGGCTGACCTACGCCGACGCGGGCGTCGACATCGACGCGAGCGAGACGGCGACGGCCGCCCTGATCGACGCGGCGGGCGAAACGGGGGGTGACTACGCCGGTCTGCTGGACATCGGCGACCGGTATCTCGGCCTCGCGACCGACGGCGTTGGAACGAAGCTGCTGGTCGCGGAGGCGCTTTCGGACTACTCCACGATCGGGATCGACTGCATCGCCATGAACGTCAACGACCTCGTCGCGGCGGGCGTCCGGCCGGTCGCGTTCGTCGACTACCTCGCGGTCGAGGAGCCGAACGAGGACGTCTCCGCACAGATCGGCCGTGGACTCGCGG
Organism: Haloferacaceae archaeon; assembly: GCA_036625675.1. GTDB lineage: Archaea > Halobacteriota > Halobacteria > Halobacteriales > Haloferacaceae > Halalkaliarchaeum. Next base: position 2,560 of record JAZKTH010000171.1, on the reverse strand, counting down.
AGGGGGCCGACCGGGCCGGCGTCGAACTGGTCGGCGGGGAGACCGCCGTGATGCCGGAGGTGATTCGCGACCTCGATCTCGCGGGGACTGCGGCGGGGCTCGCCCGGAAGGACGCCCTCTTCGCGGGGCGTGCCGAACAGGGCGACGCCCTCGTGGGGTTCCCCTCCTCGGGGATCCACTCAAACGGACTGACGCTCGCCCGGACGGCGACGACGCGGCGACACGAGTACGACGACGCGTGTCCGTTTCCGGGATACGAGACGATCGGCGAGGCCCTGTTAGAGCCCACCCGGATCTACGTCGATCTGCTTGCGCCGATGCGGAACCACGGCGTTCGCGCCGCCGCCCACGTGACCGGGGGCGGGTGGCGAAACCTGACCCGCCTGGGCGACCACCGGTACGCGATCGAGGCCGCGTTCGATCCCCACCCGGTGTTCGAGTTCGTGCAACGCGAGGGCGACGTCGCCGACTCGGAGATGTACGCCACCTTCAACATGGGAACGGGGTTCGTCGCCGCGCTCGACCCGTCCCGGGCCGACGAACTCGCCGCCGCCACCGACGGACGGGTGATCGGCCGAGTCGAGGCGGGAGAGGGCGTCTCGATCCGGGGGATCGAACTCGCGTCCGAGTGATCGGGCGCCGATCCGGAACCGATTTCCGCCCGCCGATCCCATCCCGCGTATGGAACCTACAGCCGTAGAATCGCTCTCCCCCGATCGTCGTCGGGCGTTCTTCCAGCGGGATGCCGGTGTGGAGTCGGCCCGCGGGGACGCGAGGGAACTGATCGATCGCGTTCGCGAGGAGGGCGACGTCGCCCTCCGGGAACTGAGCCGCCAGTTCGACGGCGTCGACGTCGGAAACATCGACGTCACCGCGGACGCCGAACGCGCACTCGAGGAAGTGGACCCGGACGTGCTCGCGGCGATCCGGGAGGCGATCGAGAACGTCCGCGAGTTCCACGCCCGACAGGTACCCGAGGACTGGCGGGTCGACACGGAGGGCAGGGAACTGGGCCGCCGATTCCGCCCGATCGAACGCGCCGGCGTCTACGTCCCGGGCGGCACCGCAGCGTATCCGTCCTCGGCGATCATGGGAATCGTCCCGGCACGGGTGGCGGGCGTAGACCACGTCGCGGTCGCGACCCCGCCCGCCGAGGAGCTCACGCCGGCGACGCTGGCAGCGATCCACGAGGCGGGTGCGGACGCGGTGTACGCGGTCGGGGGCGCACAGGCGATCGCCGCGCTCGCGTACGGCACCGAGACCGTCTCCGCCGTCCAGAAGGTGGTGGGCCCGGGCAACCGGTGGGTCACCGCCGCGAAGGCGGAGGTCCGCGGCGACGTGGAGATCGACTTCCTGGCGGGCCCCAGCGAGGTCCTGGTGGTCGCGGACGGGACCGCGGATCCGGAGCTCGTCGCGGCCGAACTCGTGACCCAGGCCGAGCACGACCCCGAGGCATCCGTCGTCGCGGTGACGGACGACCGGGGGCTGGCCGACGAAATCGCGGCGGCGGCGGACCGCCAGGCGAGCCGGCGCGAGCGGGAGGCGGTCATCCGTGACGCGTTCGGGAACGACGCAAGCGGGGTGTTGGTCGCTCGGTCGATGTCCGAGGCGGCGCTTTTCGCCGAGGAGTTCGCCGCCGAACACCTGGTGATCCTCGCGGCGGACGACGAGGCGTTGCTCGACCGGATCCCCAGCGCGGGCAGCGCGTTCCTGGGACCGTACACCCCGGTCGCCGCCGGCGATTACGCGTCGGGGACGAACCACGTCCTCCCGACCAACGGCGGCGCGAAGCTGTACGGCGGGCTGTCTGTCGACAGCTTCCTCCGGTCGACGACCGTCCAGCGGCTCGACGAGGCGGCGCTTTCTGACCTCTCGGAGACGATCACGACGCTCGCGGAGGCGGAGGGGCTGGAGGCACACGCGGAGAGCGTGCGGAAGCGACTCGACTGAGTCGGACCCCCCCGAGCTTCTACTCCGCCACCCGATTCGGGTCGGGGAATCACCCGCACACCGCCACAATGATCTTAAAGGGGCACCCCCTAAGTGCCGGTAGTGGCATCCCGACAGCGCCGTTCGGGTGCCGACGAGGCGCCCGGAATCGGAACGCAGGGTACCGTCGACTCACCGTCGCGTCCGTCGTCGCCCCTCGGCGATCCGCCCACAGCCGTCCGGCGGGAGCCGGAGGACCCCCCGATCCGGGATCCCCGGGCGTACGCCCAGACCGACCACTTTCGCGGGCGCATTCACCAGCAGGGGAGATACGTCTCCCCGCCGGTCGTGAGCGAGGCGATCGAGCGCGGCCAGTTGCGGTGGAACAGCAGCGACGGGTGGCGGTTCGCGATCGTCCGGGACGGCGTCCGGTACGTCGTCGTCGTGGGCGACACGGACACCCCATCGCCGGTGGTCGTGACCGGTTGGACCGAGGTCGACGACTGGGAGACGGCGATCCGCTCCCCCCGCTGGACCCCCACGGACGTGCACACGATCCAGCTGCGGGCCGACCTCAGCGAGTCGCCGGACGAACAGGTCCCCGACAAGATCCGTCCCCGGACGGTCGACC
>JAZKTH010000015.1:0-23929 GCA_036625675.1 Haloferacaceae archaeon | reverse complement strand
ACTGACCCCGTGCGCCCCGATGGGTCGGCGATCCGGAGGATCGGCGAGTAGATTGATCGACAAGGTTCACTCGAATATTCACACAAGGCTTTTACCCCTCGTGGCCGTGGTCCTCCCATGGTCGGTACTCATCTTTTTTCGGGGGTTCCGGCGTTCGATCCCTCCGATTCCGGTAACTCCGTCGGGGGTCGCGTGTGACCGCGGACGATCCACCCTGGGACGGAAAAACGTCGCCCCGGCGGTCCGGAGATCCCGTCAGGCACCAGTGGGGAGACGGCGTCTCGCCGAGCACCGCCGTCGTCGAGGCTGTCGCCGCCGTGACCGACTGCGAACCGCTGGAGTTGCCGCTGTTCTCCGATCACGTCGACCTCGAGGCCCTCGACGCCCTCGTGACGGCGGGAGGCTCCGGCTCCGACGGGCGGATTCGGGTGTCGTTCGCGTACGACGACCTTCGGGTGCGGGTCAGTAGCGACGGGGAAATCGAGATCTCTTGAGCACTCCGTTCTACAGATAACCGAGACGAGTGCCTCGGGGTCGCACGGGGTTTCCGGGGGCCGTCTTTCGTTCGCATCCAGTCAGATGACGCCCATCTCCGTCAGCCGCTCGGGGAGGTAGGTGTCGGTCACGAAGTCCAGGCCGCGGGAGGCGAGCGCCTGCTGTTCGGCCTTCTTCTCGATGTCGAGCTGGAGCCGGATCTGTTCCTCCCAGAAGTCGGTCTGGAACCGCGGGTCCTCGAGTTCCGACTCCAGGGCGTTCACGTCGGAGTCCGACAGCGGGTCGGTGGGGAGGTCGTACTCGACGATGTCCTCCGGGCGGATGCCGACGTACTCCGCCGCCGGCGTCGCCAGGTACTCCGAGAGGTGTGCGGACTTGATCGACCCGTACGCCACGGAGCCGTAGATCCGGTAGGACCACGGGTCGCCGTCGGTGAACACGACCGCCGGGATCCCCAGTTCGTCGTGGAGCCGCTTCAGAATGCGCCGGGTGGCCCTCGCGGGCTGCCCCTTCAGGTGGACGACCAGGCAGTTGTACGCCTCGTCGAAGCCGTTCTCGACCAGCCGGTCGCGCATCCCGCCGGTCTCGACGGCCAGCATGAAGTCGACGTCGTGATCCAGGAACTCGATCGTGTCCGGGTTGTTCGGGATCTGGTACCCACCCTCGCCGACGTCCTCCTGGCAGTGGATCTCCCGCTCCCCGCGACGGGTCTGCTCGCGTAGCTCCAGCGGTCCCATCAGCGTCGCCCCCGACTCCTCGGGCCGCATGTGGAAGTCCTCGCGCGTCGCGCCGGAGACGATCTCGAGGTCCTCGACGAGCTGGTTCGACTCGTCCTGGCTGGAGAACTGCGCCTCCTCGTTGTCCCACGACTCCGAGAGGTAGTACAGCTCCCGCAGGGTCGAGGAGCGCCCCTCGTCGAGCTGGTTCGCGAGGAACTCGATGGTGTACACCGCCTTCAGCAGCTTCCGGGCTCCCCGCACTGAGTTAGCCGAGCGGGTGGAGGTCCGGTCGCCGTACACCCATACGCCCTTTCCCTCGTCGTACTCGATGTTGCTCTTCGTCCGGGTCGGCAGCGTCATCTCGGGTATCTGCCCGCCGGCGAACTGGTCGTAAAACTCCGCCGCGAGGTCGATCAGTTCCTCTCGCGCGTCCTGGTCCTGTGTGCTCATTGTTGGATTCGGGTATCGGTTGGGGTTCAGGCGTCGATCGTCAGCTTCTCGGGGTCGATCCCGTCGACGTCGACGTCGAAGCTCGCGTCGGGGCTCGTCTCGTAGGTCAGCGTCGCCTCCTCGCCGGCGGCGACCTCGACCGTCCAGCTGAGGAAGTACTCCCCGTCGACCTCGACCGTCGACGCGCCGTCGCCGACCGACCCGGGCTCCTCGCTGACGATCTCGGTGACGTCGAGCCGTTCGCTCCGGTCGGAGTAGTTCTCGACGCGCAGCGTGACGCTGCCGCCGTCGACGGTTCGTTCGACGCTGACGTTGTTCATGATGCGCGCCAGCGCGCCGTCGATGTTGGGTGGCTCCCGGCCGGTCACCTCCGCCACCTTCCGGGCCATCTCCGGGAGGATCCGGCCGAGGACGTCCTGCTTCTCGCGGCGCTTCTGCATCGAGCGCCGCCGGTTGAGGTACGATTTCAGCTCCCGGGCCGCCTCCCGGATCGCGAGTTCGATCTCGTCTTCGATCTCGGGCACGTTCGCGAGCGCGTCCTTCGACTCGCTGGTGAACGGGACGTTCGTCGAGGCGACGTGGATCATGATCACCGCCGGTCCGTTGGGGACGCCGCTGCCGCCGGGCTGGTCGAGCCCGTAGTTGCGCCAGCCGATGCGCTTCACGACGTCGGTCGTTGCACACGCCCCGCGCTGGTACACCAGCGGAACCCGGTTGGCGAACCGGAGGACGTCCGCCTGTCCTTCCGCGCCCAGCTCGCCCCCGTAGGCGATCCCTGCCTCGACGATGAACGGGTCGCCGCCGTGCACCTCCGCGTCGCGCGTCGAGGCGGCGTAGAAGTCGGCGGCGAACTCCTTTTTGAGCCCCGCCTCGACGAGCTCGGCGGTGATCGGCGCCAGGCAGCCGGTCGGCGGCGCCAGGATGTCCGTCGCCCGCATCGCCTCCAGCAGCTTCCGGGCGACGTTCCGGTCGGCGGCCACCTCCCGCACCTTCGGCGGGTCCTCGGGCACCGTCACCATCGTCTCCCACAGCGCCTCGGTGACGTTCTCCCGGGCGGTGTCGCCGACGGTGGCGCCGTCGTACTCGACGGTCGCGTCCGCCGCGTCGTCGACGTACCCCCGAAGCGTTGCCCGGGTCGCGCGGTGGCGCTCGTTTCCGCCGGCGAACTTCCGGGCGAGCCGCCGGGCCAGCGCCTCGACGGTCGCGTCGTCCTTCCGCTTGCTCGTGGCCGCATCGAGCAGGGAGTAGAGGTCGGCCGTCAGCCGGTCCCGGTCGGCGTCGCCGTCGTCTTCCCGGTCGCCCGTGCCGTCGTCTTCCCGGTCGCCCGTGCCGTCGCCTCCCTGCTCGCGCTCGGCGTCGACGATCTCCCCCCACGCCGCCGCGAGCGCGTTCTCCCGGACGGTTCCGCCGAACGTCTTTCCGGTCTCCGCCTCGATCTCGTCGGCGGCGTCGTCGACGAGTTCGCGGAGCTGGTGGTGGGCGATTCGGTCCCGGTCGGACAGCCGGGTCGCGACCCGATCGGCGAACGACGCGGTCGCCTCCTTCCCCTTGTTGGCGACCGCCTCCTGGAGGGCCTCCCGCACGTCCGCGTCCTCGTGGGGTCGCGGCGGCGTCCAGCTCATCTCCCGTCCGAAGTGCCTGTCGCGGAACGCCGACAGGACGCTGTCGGCGGTCTTCCCCCCGACGCGGGTGAACTCCGACTGGAGGAACCCCGACACCGAGTAGGAGTCGGTCGCCTCGAGCATCTTGATCAGCGTCCCCAGCTCGACGCCGTGGGGGTGCGGGCGGATCTCCTCGGTTTCCGCGGGCAGCTGATCGGTCGCGCGCTCGAACTTCAGCGGCTCGTCGAGTTTGGGCTCCCGGAGTTCGATCCGGGCGTGGGGGTTGACGACCGCCGTGTGTTTCACGTACTGGTGCAGCTGCGACCGGGCGCGCATGTTCGCCTCCATCTCGAGTTCGATGCGCGTCCCGTGCGGACGGTCCCAGCTGGTCGTTCGCGCCTCCTTGATCTCGGGCTCGTTGTCGTCGGTGTCGATGATCAGCTCGACGTACTCGGCCTCGCTCGCGCCCTTCGGTCGGGAGGTGATCTTCGCCGGCTCGCCGGAGGTGAGCTGGGCGTACAGGACGGCCGCCGAGATTCCGATACCCTGTTGACCGCGGCTGTTCTTGACGCTGACTGCACCCTCGTTGACCACGACGAAGTTCTCGTCGTACCCGGTCGCGCCCGGAACCGAGATGTCGTACACGTACTCCGGCGGCTCGGTCTCCCTGACCTTTCGTACCGGAAGGAGGCACATGTCGGTGTCAGTGAGGCCCTGGAGGTTCTTGACGGCCTCCCATAGCTCCTCTAGTTGGGAGGTCGGTCGGTGTTCCTCATTCAGGAGTCCCATTTCGATCAGGTTGTTCACGTACCGGGGTTTCTCGACATACTCCCCGTCGAGGGCACGTTCGATGAGCGATTGATATACCGCTGCGTGTTCGAGGCTCGAACCGACTCCTCCGCCGAGCAACAGCCCCGGAATCGTGTCCGGGACCGTCTCGGAAGGGACCTGTCCGACCTGTACGGATTCGAGGAGGGACGTCGGAATCCGCTTGTATCCCTGTTCGCCGGCTTCCGTCGTTCTCTCGAACACGTCCGCCAGTTCGGCGTCTTCTCCGTACACCTTGGTTCGATATCTGGTTGCCGACTCGTCCGTGTACCCGGACGTTCCGCTCTGCGTTTCCGTGCTCGCGAGTATCCCTTGCATGTTCCACAGGACAGAGAGCTGGCGTGCAAGCGTCTCACTCGTGGTCGTGTGGGAAAGTTCGTTCGAGGGGTGACTGTCGGAGCCGTCGCCCTGATAGAGCGCCGCGATAAACCGTCGCTGTAGCGAGGGGGACACTCGGAACATAAACTCGGGAATGTGTTTGTTCTCCGCCGAGTCCCCGCAGACCGATTCGAGGAAGAGGGCAAGTGGGGATCCGAACGCCTTGACTCGCGTCGAGTTCCGCTCGCGTTCGACAGTTGTCGTGGACCCTCCGACCGTTGCGACGGCCCGTTCGGTCGCCTCGATCAGTTCGGATTCGTGTGTACCGAAGGTGAATCCGACCTGCCGGTCCCCGGCGTGTCCCTCGGAAATGTAGTAGGCGAGCAACTCGACGAACGATTCATCGATCGGAACTGTGACGGGGACCCTCGTCTCCTCGCCGCCGACCTTGTACGTTCGCAGTTCGCAGTCGGCAGCTTTCTGTTCCCACCCGAGATCCAGTACCATCTCTACCGGTAGGTACCCCTTCTCGAGATAGTTGTTCTTCAGACTATCCCGGAGGATCTCGACTCCGTCGTAGCGATAGTAGTACCTCTCCCTCGAACTATCGTCCTTCGGCTTTTTCCGGACTTTCTCATCCGTTTCGAGTTCGGCGAGTTCCTCTCTGTCGAATCCGTAAACGTAGAGCCGTCGCCCCTCCAGTTTCTCGCGGTCGATGTGTTCGAGCAAGTTGACCTCCTCCACCGGTTCGTCGAATCCGGGGAGTTCGCGGGGCGTAAGCAGTGCGTCGCCTGGCTCCAGGTCGCCGGCGTCGACCTCGGTCGTCTCACCCTCTTTCGTGACGCTGAACAGACTGTGGTTCCCGGTTACCTCGACGGTGCGTCCCTTCTCGAGCGTAATCTCGTAGGTCGGGTCGTCGGTCTCGTGGCGGATCGCGTGGGTCACCGGTTGCCACGTCAGCTCGTGGGTTTCCCGGTCGAAGGAGGGTACCTCGATGTCGTCGGGAACCGGCGCCGTCCCTTCGCCCTCCGGCTGCAGATAGGCGTCACACAGCACGCCGATCGAGACGAACTCCACGTCCCCGTTGCGCCGGATCAAGATCTTCTGATCAGGTGTCAACGATTGCTCACGCTTGTGGAACCTGGAGCCGTACAGGAGTTTTCCGAATACCTTCGGCACCTCCTCTTTCGTGATCCCGGGGCCGTTGTCCTCGATCACGAGCCGGTAGTAGTCGCCCACTTCCTCGATCTCGACGTAGATGTCGGGCAGGATTCCCGCCTCCTCGGTGGCGTCGAGCGAGTTGTGACACGCCAGCGGCGACGTCCCGGCCATGAAGTTTTCGTCGCCCGGAACCGAGACGTCGTACACCCACTCGCCGTCGTAGTCGATCCGCTCGATCCCGGTGACCGGCAGGGCGGTCAGGTCGCCGGTTGCGATCTCTTCCCCCCCGTTACGGAACTGGACCCGTCCTCCGTCAGCCAGCGCCAGCGCGTGGCTGGTATCGACCCGGGTCTGTCGTCCGTCGAGATTGTACTCCAGTTTCGCGTCGTCGACGGAGTCGAGGATCTCGTCCGCCGGGAGTTTCCGCTTCGATATCGACGACTGATCCGTCCGTACGTATAGCAGGTGTGATTCACCGAACTCGATTTCGGACCCTTCGAGCTGCCGTGTTTCGCCTTCCTGTAACTCCCGCGTGACGTCGTACCCGATCGAGGAACAGAGGTAGCTGAAACCGGAGACGAGTTCGTCGGAGGCGGTCGCAAACGTGATCCGATCGGGAGCGACGTCGGAGATACCTTCGCCCGAACGGAGCGTACGGATCAACGCCGACGTCGGATATCCATCACCGGAGCCGTAGCCCAACACGAACCGCTCCCGAATCTCGTGGGGAAAATCGAAGACGAACCGCGGGATCCGTTTGTTTCGGGCGCCGTCTCCGACGTCGAAGACGTCCGACAGCAGCAGCCCGACCATCTTCGAGGAGATCGTCACGTTCCGGGCAGTCTCGTGAGCGTCGGCGACGGTCGGGGAAAACCCGAACACGGATTCGACGAGTGAAGTCGCGTATTCGATCAGTTCGGTTTCGTGGTCACCGAGCGACAGGTAGACCTTCTCGTGGCCCGAGTCACTTCCCGTAGTGCATCCCTCGGCGGTGTACAGTCCGAGGAACTCCCCGAGTTCCGCAGTTACGGGAAGAACTGCCGGGACGTGATGCTTGCCGAACCGGTAGCCGATCTCACAGTCCTCGTACTCTTCGGTGTCGAGATCCAGTTCTCGAACGATGTGGAAGGGGAGCCGATCACACTTCCGGAAATCGCTCATCCGATACTGTGCGACTGCCTGCTCTCTGATCTCGTTTTCGTACTGGTCGAGGAGGTGACCGACGCCGTAGAGTCCGATCGGCTCCGTCTTTTCGTCCGGAAGCGAGCGGAGCTCTGCCACCACGTCGATCCGTTCCCGGGAGTTTGTCCCCCACTCGGTATCGGGCAGCACAACGTAATCCCCCCTCTCGATACTGCTCGTTTCGACGGAGATGATCTCCCCGTCACGGAGGACGAACACACTGTGGTAATCCGTGAGTTCGACTTCCCGGCCGCCTTCGACGGTAAGGCGATAGATGTCGCTGTTGACCCGATGTCTGAAGACGGAGCTTATCCGTCGGAAGTCCAGGTCGTATCCGTCGTCGAACGACAGCGCGTCCATGTCGTCGACGCGGAGCTTCTCCAGGTCGCCGCCACGTTTTCGCTGGACTGCCCCTTCGTTCGATTCGATCAGCTGGTCGATCGTCCGCCCGATCGGTTCGTGTTTCGTCTCCCCGTTCGAGCGATAGACGAACGGGGTCGACCAGGTGAGCGAGTTGTCCACCCCTTCCTTCACTGCGGTGACGAGTCCTCGGGCCCCCGAGTCGAACCCGAGCATGTGTTTGTTCTTCTCGAAGAACTCGGCAATAGAGATCTGCCGCTGGCTTTCGGCCAGCTCCTCGGCGATCCCGGCGTCCTCGCCGAGCGTCGACTGGAAGGACGTCATTCGTGTGGCCGCTTCTTCCCAGCCGGAACGTAAAACCCCTCCGGCACCACGGCGAAAGTGTCCGACGGGCTGCGGACGCGCGGCGAGGCGGTCGGTCTGCCCGTTCGAGGGGGACAGCGTTTTGCCCCGCCGCACCCTCGGGGGATACATGACTGACCGGCCCGACGCCGACCGAACCTCCGATCTCGACCGAGTTCGCGACCGGCGGGACCCCGACGACGTGAACGGCGGCCGCGAGTACGATCCGGACGCGGACCACTCCTTCCCGGACGGGAAATTGAACCGCGTTCTGGAACTGATCGCGGAGGACCCCGAGATCCGGACGTACCTGCGGGCGCAGAACGTCAATCCGGTCGACCGGATGGGCTACAACGACCACGGCCAGAAACACGTCGAGATCGTTCGCAACCGGGCGCTCCGGCTGTACGAACTCCTCAAACGCGCCGGCGTGGAGTTCAACGGCGCCGCGGATCAGGGGCTCGAGGAGGCCGACGAGCCGGTGATCGTCGCGCTGGCGGCGACGCTGCACGACATCGGCCACGTGGTCCACCGCGACGAGCACGTCTACTACTCGATCCCGCTCGCGGCGGACATCCTGGACCGGATCCTCCCCCAGTTCTACGGGGTCGAGGAGGCGGTCGCGGTCAAGTCCGAGACGCTGCACGCCATCCTGTGTCATCATACCGAGGAGGACCCCCTCACGCGGGAGGCCGGAATCATCCGGGTAGCCGACGGACTCGACATGGAACAGGGACGCTCGCGGGCCCCGTACGAACAGGGCGGACGGGGGATCAACACGCTCTCTTCCCAGTCGATCCAGTCGGTTCGGCTGGAGGAGGGGGAGTCGACCCCCGTCTACATCGAAATCGAGATGACCAACGCGGCCGGGGTCTACCAGGTCGACAACCTCCTGAAAGCGAAGCTGGAGCACTCGCTTCTGGAGGATCTCGTCCGGATCATCGCGATCAACACCAAGCGGACGGACACCCTGGTCGAGCGGATCGAACTGTAGGGCTGACGCCCTGGTCGAGCGGCCCGAACTGTCGGACGACCGGGAGCTTTCGACATTTGGTGTTTCGGTACCGGCGGCGTCGTTCCGCAACGGCGCTTTTTTGTCCGTCAAACCGGTGTTTCGAAACGTAACCGTGGCCGGAGTCGGACGCTCTATCGGGCTGTTGAAAGACCGGGAGTTCGCCGCCCTCGCGGGGACGGCGTTCGCGCGGAGCCAGGCGTACTCGACGATCCTGATCGCCCTGGCGCTTTACGCCGACGCGTTCGGGACGTCGGGGTTCGTCGAGGGGCTGTTCGGGACGGCGTTCGCGCTGGTGCAGCTTTTCGTCGTGTTGCCGCTCGGTCGGAAGGTGGACACGGGCAACGCGAAGCGGTACCTGCTCGCGGGCTTTTTGATCAACCTCGGGGTGTTCGTCGGGTTCATCCTGGTGGAGAACTCGACCCACGTCGTTTTGATCCGGATGCTCCAGGGGCTGGGCGCGTCCGTGCTGTGGATCACCGGGTCGACGATCGTCGGCGAGATCAGCCCCGACGGGGAGCGGGGTCGGTGGCTGGGTTCGTACAACCAGTTCGCCTCGATCTCCTCGCTCGCGGGCGACGTCGTCGGCGGATACCTCCTGTACGCGCACGGCTTCACCACCACCTACGTCGTCCTCTCGGGGGTCACGCTGGGCGCGTTCCTCCTGGTGTTCGCGTTCCTCCGCGACAACCCCGGCGGGCGGAAGGATCCGGAGGAGGCGGGGGGCGTGGAGACGTTCCGGGATCTGCTCGCGCTGCCGATGCTTCGTTCCCTGGTCGTCTTCCGGTTCACCTTCAGCGTCGGGAAGATGGCGGTGATCATCTTCCTCCCGATCTACGCCCGGACCACCTTCGGCATCTCCGCGTTCGCGATCGGCTGGATCATGGCGGGCGGAAAGCTGACGAAGGCGCTCTCGCAGGGGTTCGTCGGCGACCTCACCGACCGACTCGGGCGGAAGCACTACTTCGTCGCCGCCGGGGCGATCCTCTACGGGGTGGGGACGGCGCTGATACCGCTCGCGGCGTACTTCGAGGGGCGGATCGAACCCTACCGGGTCGCGTTCTTCCGTGACACCATGGAGCTTGGCGGCGCCTTCTTCGCGCTGTTCGGGGCGTACCTCGTGCTCGGGCTCGCCGACAGCCTCCGGTTGCCCGCGAGCATGGCGCTTTTCGTCGAGGAGGGGGAGACGTACGACTCGGTCGCCTCCAGCATGTCGCTGCGGTCCATCTCCTGGAAGGTGGGACAGGTGACCGGACCGGTGCTCGTCGGGACGACGATGGACTTCATCTCTACGGAGGCGGGCTTCCTCCTCGCGGCGGGGTTCATCGTCTTCGCCACCGGCGGGTTCACGCTGATGGCCTCCCGCGCCCGGCCGACCGGCGCTCCCGGCGGCGCGGTTCCGGGCGACTGATGACTGTCATTGTGAACCCCCACCGCCGTCGTTCGCTCGGTTTAGGAGGCTGGAGGGAGAACGGCCGACGGTGAAACGACACACGGTGGGCGTGCTGTTCGTGCTGGTGGCGTCCGCAGGCTTCGGGACGCTCGCGATCTTCGGCAAGCTCGCGGAGGCGGCCGGACTCAACACCGCGACGCTTCTGGCCTTCCGGTTCGCGATCGGGGCAGCGCTTCTGTGGGCCGGGCTCGCGTTTCTCGGCCGGGTCCGGAGCCTCCCGACGGACCAGCTCCGCACCGCCGTCGCACTCGGTGTGCTTTACGCCGGGTTCTCTGCGCTGTTCTTCTGGGGACTTCTGTACGTGCCGGCCGGCGTGGCGGCGATCGCGTTCTACACCTATCCGGCGTACGTGTACGCGATCTCGGTCGCCGTGCTGGGCGAGGGACTCTCCCGGCTCAAACTGCTCGCGCTCCTCGTGGCGGTGGCGGGCGTCGGGCTGATCGTGGGTGCGGACGCCGCCGCGGTCGACCCGGTCGGGGTCGCCCTCGTGCTGCTCGCGGCGCTGGGGTACGCCGTCTACATCGCGGGGAGCCGCCTCGCGCTCGGGTCGATCGATCCGGACCTGCTGGCTGGCGTCGTTCTCGTGGTCACCGCGGCCTCGTTTCTCGCGTTCGGCCTCGCCTCGGGTCGGCTGTTCGTGCCCGTCGGCCTCGACCAGTGGGGTATCGTCGTCGGCATCGCGGTGCTCGGGACCGCCCTCCCGATCTTCCTGTACGTCAGCGGCCTCCAGCGCATAGAGGCCAGCCGGGCGAGCGTTCTCGGGACCTCCGAACCCCTCGTGACCGTGCTGCTGGGAGCGGCACTTCTCGGGGAGGTCGTCACGCTCCGGGTCGGCCTCGGCGGGGCCCTCGTCCTGCTCGGGGTCGCGTTGATCCAGACGGACGCGACGGTTGAGGTCCGGACGCCGCAGTGACGCTTTCGGTGGCCTCGTAGTACCGCGCGCTCGCGGTTCGGTTCCCGGATGCCTGGAATTGACCGATCGGTTGAAGGCACTCCTCGCCCATACCCGAATGAGTCACTTACCCATGGCTGGCACGCCGACAGATTCACCGGTTTCAGAGCACCGTACCGACCCGTCCCGGGAACGACGTGCGAACTACGATCACCAGGGGGGGTCGGTCAACCGTCCGGACCTCGTGGAGGACCTCCGCCCGCGGGTGGACGGGGACGTCCGGTTCGACGAATTCACCCGCGAGATGTTCGCGACCGACGCGAGCATGTACGAGGCAATGCCCGTCGGGGTCGTCTTTCCGAAACACACCGACGACGTGAGCGCGGTCGTCGAGTACTGCGCGAAACGGGAGGTCCCGGTGCTCCCCCGCGGCGGGGGAACGAGTCTCGCCGGCCAGGCCGTCAACGAGGCGGTCGTCCTCGACTTCACCCGGTACATGAACGGCCTGGTGTCGGTCGACCCCGAGGCCGAACTCGCGACCGCCCAGTCCGGCATCACCCTCGCCCAGCTCAACGACCCTCTCGCGGACCACGGGCTCAAGTACGCGCCCGACCCTGCGTGGGGCGACAAGAGCGTCCTCGGCGGCTGCATCGGCAACAACACCACCGGCGCCCACTCCCTGAAGTACGGGAAGGCGGACTACTACGTCGAGGAGGCGGAGGTCGTGCTCGCGGACGGCACCGTCACGACGCTGGGCGAGGTGACCCTCGAGGAACTCGCCGAGAAGGCCGATCCCGAGGGTGACCTCGAGGAGCGGTTCTGCGCGGCGGTAAAGGGGGTCCTCGACGACCACGCGGAGGAAGTCAAGGATCGGTATCCGGCGCTGAAGCGGAACGTCTCGGGGTACAACTTCGACATGCTGGTGGACGAGGCGGAGGGGAAGCGCTCGCTCCCGGACGACTCCGGGATCGATCCGGACAGCGAACCGGGGACGGTCAACCTGGCGCGGCTGCTCGCGGGCAGCGAGGGGACACTCGCAGTGATCACGGAGGCGACCGTCTCCCTGGAGCCGATTCCGGAGACAAAGTCAGTCGTCCTCCTCACGTACGACGACGTGATGGACGCGATGAAGGACGTCGCCCCGATCCTCGAGCACGACCCGTCGGCCGTCGAGGTGATGGACGACATCATGCTGGACCTGGCTCGGAACACCGCGGAGTTCGCCGACGTCGTCGACATCCTTCCCGAGGGGACCGACTCCACGCTGCTCGTGGAGTTTTACGCCGACAGCGACGAGGAGGGGCGCCGAAAAGTCGCCGATCTGCTCGCGGACCGCCTGCCGTCCGTCGAGCCGGAGGTCGAGCCCGGGGACGGGGCCGGAGGTCTCACCGACGAACCGACGTACGCGAAGGAGGCGCTGGAGGCCCACGACCCCAAGACGCAAAAGGAGTTCTGGGCGATGCGGAAGTCGGGGCTGCCGATCCTGCTCTCTCGGACCGGCGACGAGAAGCACCTCGCGTTCAACGAGGACACCGGCGTTCCGCCCGAGAACCTCCCCGAGTACGTCGCCGACGTCCAGGAGATCATGGAGGAGAACGACACGTTCGCCTCCTACTACGCCCACGCGGGGCCCGGCGTCCTCCACATCCGGCCGCTGATCAACACGAAGTCGCTCGAGGGCGTCGAGACGATCGAGGAGATCGCAGAGGGGATCACCGATCTGGTCGTGAAGTACAACGGCTCCATCTCGGGGGAGCACGGCGACGGTCGGGCCCGCACCCAGTGGAACCGGAAGCTGTACGGCGACCAGCTCTGGCAGGCGATGCGGGACCTGAAGACCGCGGTCGACCCGGACTGGCTGCTCAACCCGGGGATGGTGTGTGGCGACGTCGAGCTCACCGAGAACCTCCGGTTCGGGCCGGACTACGAGTTCGACTTCCCGTTCGAGCCGACCCTGAACTGGGAGAACGACAACGGCTTCCAGGGCATGGTCGAACTCTGTCACGGCTGTGCCGGCTGCCGGGGCGACCAGGAGCACACCGGCGGGATGATGTGTCCCACCTACAGGGCCGCCGAGGAGGAGGTGATGTCGACCCGCGGGCGCGCGAACATGCTCCGGAACGCGATGAACGGCAACCTCGACGACGAGGTGCTGTTCAGCGACGAGTTCGTTCACGAGGTGCTTGACCTCTGCGTGAGCTGCAAGGGCTGCATGAACGACTGCCCCAGCGGCGTCGACATGGCGAAGCTGAAAGCCGAGGTCGAGTACCACTACAAGCGGAAACACGGGGGCGTGAGCTTCCGCGACAAGCTGTTCGGCAACGCGGAGACGATGCTGAAGGTCGGGAGCGCGTTCGCGCCCCTCTCGAACGTCGCGATGCGGCTCCCCGGCGTCGGGAAGGTGATGGAGCGCACGATCGGCATCGCCGAGGAGCGCGCGCTGCCGGCGTTCCAGCGCAACACGTTCACCGACTGGTTCTCGGGACGCGGCGGCGCCGCCGTGCCGGAGGGCGACGCCGAGCGTCGGGTGCTTTTCGTCCCCGACCCGTACACCAACTACATGTACGTCGAACGGGGCAAGGCGGCGGTCCGCGTGCTCGAGGCCGCGGGCTGTCACGTCCGCCTGCCCGAGGGCGTCACCGACACCGGCCGGCCGGCGTACTCGAAGGCGCTGGTCGACGTCGCCCGCGAGACGGCCCGGGAGAACGTCACGCGCCTGGCGCCGAAGATCAGCGAGGGCTGGGACGTCGTAACCGTCGAGCCGTCCGCGTCGGTGATGTTCCAGTCGGACTACCCGGACCTGCTGTCCGGCGACGCCGTCGACGCGGTCTCGCAGAACAGCTACTCCGCCCTCGAGTACATCGACACGTTCGGCCTCGTCGAGAACATGTCCTTCCGCGACGTCGAGGAGTCGCTCACCTACCACGGCAACTGCCTGCACAAGGCCACCAAGAAGGGCCACCACGCCGCGACGGTGATGGCGACGGCGGGCTACGACGTGGACTACCTCGACAGCACGTGCTGCGGAATGGCGGGGTCGTTCGGCTACGAGGCGGAGCACTACTCGCTGAGCCAGTCCGTGTTCGACATCCTGCGGGGCCAGATCCGCGACAGCGACGGCGACACGGTGGTCGCCACCGGCGCGTCCTGCAAGAAACAGATCGGCGACGGGCTCGGCGAGAAGCCGCCCCACCCCGTCCAGAAGGTCGAAGAGGCCCTGTCGTAGCCGTCGCTTGCGTCGCCAGATCCCTTTTTTGCGTCCGGAGAAACCGCCGGCGCCGCCGTCGCGTCCCGGATAGCGCCGAAAAAATACCGATCGGAGTCGTCGACCGCCGACGGTCGACCGGCGATCGTGGCGTCCCGTGCCGGCCTCAGAACAGGCCGGGGAACAGGACGTAGCTGAACAGCATCGCCAGGAAGCCGACCATGATCGAGTAGTACAGCAGCGGGATCAGGTTGAGCCGCATCACGCGGCCCTCCTGCCCGACCAGGCCGACCGTCGCCAGCGCCGCGACCACGTTGTGGATGGCGATCAGGTTGCCGATCGCGCCGCCGACGGCCTGCGCGCCGACGATGATCTGCGTCGGCAGCCCCAGCGCCTGCGCGGCCTCGAACTGGAACCCGCCGAACGTGATGTTCGAGACGGTGTTCGAACCGGCCATCGCGGCGCCGAGCGCGCCGATCAGCGCCGACACGAACGGGTACGCCGCGCCCAGCACGTCAGCGGTGAACGTCGCGAGCGCCTGAATCATGCTTCCGGCCTCGGGGGCGCCCGGATGCGCGCCCGACTGGAGCATGACCTGCACCATCGCGATCACGAAGATCAGCGCGATCAGCGGGGCGACCAGCTTCTCGCCCGCCTCGCGCCAGGCGGCCTTGACCTGATCGCCGTTCATGCCGAAAAGCGGGATCGCGATCAGCGCGCTGACCACGAGCCAGAATCCCGGCACGTACGCCCACGAGACGCTCCCGGAGAGCGTGGTGCCGAAGATCTCGCTCCACTGGGTGATGAAGACATCCCGCTGCAGGAACGCCGCGATGTCGTCGACCACGCGGGTGACCACCAGCAGCACCACCAGCGCGATGTACGGCGTCCACGCCGAGAGCAGCGAGATGTCCTCGCCGCCGTCGGGCGCGGCGTCCGGTTCGGCGTTCGATCCGCCCGGTTCGATCGTCCCGACCCAGTGAGTCGGCCACTCCTCCCTCGGCGGGAATTCCCACTCACTGTCGGGTTCGAAGTAGCCCGCCCGGAGCGCGGAGATCGTGATCGCGCCGCCGACCATCGCGCCGATGAGGGCGGGGAACTCCCCGCCGAGGAACCACGCGGCGAGCCAGTAGGGGATCGCGAACGAGATGCCGGCGAACAGGGCCAGCGGCGCGACCTCCCAGGCGGGCGCCAGCGATCGGTCGTCGGGGTCACCGAAGAAGTACACCACCATGCCGACGGCGAAAAGGGGCATCACGAACCCCACCAGCGCGTGGTAGGTCGCCGCCCATGCCGCCACCTGTAAGGCGTACTCCGGGACAGTCATGCCGCTCGCCTCGATCGCCGCTTTCGTCGACTCGACCGAGGCGAGGGGGTCCTGGATGCCGACGATGATCGGCGTCCCGACCGCGCCGTAGGTGACTGCGATGATGTGCCCGATCAGCGCGGCGACCACGGCCGCAAGCGCCGGGAATCCGAGTCCCAAAAGCAGCGGCGCGACGACCGCCGCGGGGGTACCGAACCCGGCGGATCCCTCGATGAACGTCGCGAGGAAGAACCCGACGAGCACGATCTGCACCCGCCTGTCGTCCGACACGGCCGCGAACCCCTGGTTGATACGGTCGAACGCGCCCGCCTGCATCAGGGTGTACAGGAGGAGCAACGCCCCGAAGACGATCCAGAGGATCTGTATCGCCGTCATCACGCCGACGATCGACGCGGCACCGAGCCAGTCGACCGGCATGTCCCACACGAAGTACCCGACTACCAGGGCCGCGATCCACGCGACCGGCATCGCCCGCGTGGCGGGCCACAGGAAGCCGACGAGCAGCACGCCGGCAATGAGGAGGGGCACCGCCGCCAGGGCCAGTTCGATTCCGCTAACCATGGATCGACCCCACGGGTAGCCCGATCGGTACAAGTGCTTTGTCAGTGTTGTCCTGCCACATACCTCACCGAGTCCGACATAACGTTACATCATAAAACCTTCCCTCATTTCCATTCTCTCATAAGTCAGATTATCTACACAACTGAAAAATAATGAATTCAGTCCCGGATTGCGGTTATCAGTCCGGGTCGAGGCGACATAATATCTTTTCGTATTGACAATCGTCTCACATCCCGAGTAACAGTTAACAGACATACAGATTACTCATCCCGGGTAACAGTTAACAGACATACAGATTATGATTTGTTCTCAATTCACGGCTTTGGGGGGAACAGTCAAATGACTCCAAACGAAGGTAGCCGTATGGCTACGAATGCTGTGGGGACGTTCACGTCGAAACTCTCGGAGATCGACGTGGCCGTCTCGCGAGTCGAGCCGTCCGGCGTAGCGGCGGCGGTTTCGGACGCAATCCGGGAGCCCGCAGTGGGCGTTCCGATCGACGTCGACGGGGCGTCACTCCCGTCGGTCGTCGAGACCGACCCGGACGTGGGGGACGTTCGGGCCGCGCGCACCGGCGTCACGCCCGCCGCTCTCGGCGTCGCCGATTACGGAAGTATCCTCCTCGAATCGGATCCGTTCGGCACGGAGGTCGTGAGCCTGTTCCCCGAACTCCACGTCGCCGTGTTGCGCGAATCCGACGTCGTCGGCGACATGCGGAGCGCGTTCGACTGGCTCGGCCCGCGGCTCCGGGAGGAGCGGTCCTCGGCGATCGTCGCCACCGGTCCCAGCGCTACCGCCGACATGGGCGGGCTCGTCCGGGGCGCCCACGGGCCGGAGGCGGTGCACGTGATCCTCGTCTCCGACGCGGAGGTGGACGATGAGTAGCGACCTCCAGTCCGAAGACGCCGGGGCAGGGGGCGGCTCCAGGCGCGCGAAGAAGGCCGCTCGCATCCGCGAGGTGATGGCGGCGGAGGGCGACGCGGTCGAGGCGAACACCCGCGGGTTCAACGCGGGGCGATACGAGTCGGTCGCGAAGCTCGAGGAGTACGAACAGCTCAAGTCCGAGGCCCGCGCGATCAAGGAGGACGCGAACGAACGGCTTCCCGAGCTGCTCGACAGGCTGGAGGAGACCGTCGAGGCCAACGGCGGCACGGTGTACCTCGCGGACGACGCGGCCGACGCCAACCGCCACATCAACGAGCTAGTCGCCGAGCAGGACGCCGACCGGCTGGTCAAATCGAAGTCGATGACCAGCGAGGAGATCGAGGTCAACGAGGCGCTCGAGGGCGAGGGCGTCGAGGTGGTCGAAACCGACCTCGGAGAGTGGGTGCTACAGGTGGCCGACGAGGCGCCCTCCCACATCGTCGCGCCGGCCATTCACAAGTCTCGCGAGGAGATCGCCGACCTGTTCAACGAGGTGTTCGATCCCGAGGAGGAGCTCGAGACCGCCGAAGAACTCACGAAGTTCGCCCGCGAGCGGCTCGGCGAGCTCATCGAGGGCGCCGACGTCGGGATGACGGGTGCGAACTTCATCACGGCCGACTCCGGGACGATCGCGCTCGTCACCAGCGAGGGCAACGCCCGGAAGTCCGCGGTCGTCCCCGACACCCACATCGCGGTGGCGGGGGTGGAGAAGGTGCTCCCGAGCGTCGAGGACCTCGCGCCGTTCGTGGAGCTCATCGGCCGCTCGGGGACGGGACAGGACATCACCTCCTACATCTCGCTTCTGACCCCGCCCGGCGCCTCCCCGGTCCCCGACTTCGACGACGAGACGTCGCCGCTCGCGGGCGAGCACGAGGGGATCGGCGCCGGCGACAATCCGGACCGGGAGTTCCACCTGGTGTTGATCGACAACGGCCGGCTCGCGATGCGGCAGGACGAACAGCTCAAGGAGACGCTGTACTGCATCCGGTGTTCCGCGTGTTCGAACTCCTGTGCCAACTTCCAGCACGTCGGAGGGCACGTCTTCGGGGGGGAAACGTACTCCGGAGGCATCGCCACCGGCTGGGAGGCCGGCGTCGAGGGGCTCGACGTGGCCGGGGAGTTCAACGACCTGTGCACCAGCTGCACCCGGTGTGTGAACGCCTGTCCGGTGAAGATAGACATCCCGTGGATCAACACCGTGGTCCGCGACCGGATCAACCGCCAGGAGGAAGGGAACGCAGACTGGCTCGTCGAGGGACTGACTCCCGACGAGGAGCCCGGCGGGCTGGACATCCAGAAGCGACTGTTCGGCAACTTCGAGACGTTCGCCGGCCTGGGAAGCGCCTTCGCGCCGCTCTCGAACTGGGCGGCGAACCTGTCGCTCAGCCGGCGCGCGATGGAACGGGTTTTCGGCGTCGACCAGCGCCGGGAGCTGCCCAGCTTCCAGCGGACGACGCTCAAGGAGTGGTACGGGAAGCGCGGACCGCGGGTGTCCGCGCCACGCAAGCGGGTCGTGCTGTACCCCGACCTGTACACGAACACGATGCAGGTCGAGCGGGGGAAGGCCGCGGTCCGGGCGCTCGAGGCGATGGACGTGGAGGTCGTGATCCCCGACGTGCGCTCGACCGGGCGGGCCCCGCTCTCGCAGGGGATGATCGCGACGTCGACGGACCACGCCGAGGACGTCTACTCGGAGCTCGCGCTCTACCTCGACGAGGGCCTCGACGTCGTGGTGATCGAGCCGAGCGACCTCGCGATGTTCAAAAGCGAGTACGAGAAGCTGCTGCCCGAGCGGTCGTACCGCCGCCTCGCCGAGAACAGCTACGACGTGATGGAGTACCTCCTCGAACTGGCCGAGGAGGGGGCCGACCTCGACGGCCTCCGGTCCCCCGACGACGGGGAGTCCCGGGAGGTCGCCTACCACCCCAACTGCCAGCAGCGGACGATCCGGAAGGAGCCGTTCACCATCTCGCTGTTAGAGCAGCTCGGCTACGACGTGGTTACCTCCGACGTCGAGTGCTGCGGCATGGCCGGCTCGTTCGGCTACAAGACGGAGTACTACGAGCTGAGCATGGACGTGGGCGAGACGCTGAAGGAGCAGTTCACCGCCCCCGAGACGCGGGATCGGACGGTCGTCGACAGCGGGACCTCCTGTCACAAGCAGCTCAACTCGTTGCTCCCAAGCGAGAGCCGTCACGCTGTCGAGCTGATCGATCCCGGGGCCCGATAGGCGACCCGCCACTTCCCGCTGGAACCTCGGGTCCGGGAGCGCACACGCCGGCACCGTCGGACGCGCGTCTGTCGACAACGAACGCTTATTACTCGGGCACGCCACGTTCGTCGCATGAACGGGGATCCCCAGGAGATCACCACGCTCGTCGGTCGCGAAGTGTACTCGAACAACGGCGTATTCGTCGGCGAGATCGAGGACGTCCGCCTCGACCTCGACCGCGAGTCCGTCACCGGGCTGGCGCTGGGCGAGGTGAACATGGAGCTGTTCTCCGGCCGCCTCGAACCGGGGAAGGGCGTACTCGTCCCGTACCGGTGGGTTCGGTCGGTCGGGGACGTCGTGCTGGTCAACGACGTGGTCGAGCGGCTGAAAACCGACGACGAACCGTCCGAGGACGACGAGGTCGCCGCCTGAGACGGCTCCCAGGCCTCGCCCGGCACCCGGCCGACCTCGCCCGGCATCCGGCTCGCCCGGTCAGGAGCCGTTTCCGCTTTCGCTCGTTCCTTCCACGCCCATCGCGTCGAACAGCCGTCGCCGGACGGCCTCCTCAGTGAGCTGTAACAGCGTGTCTCGGTTCTCCCCGCCGGAGTCGAGCCCCTGGAAGATGCCCAGCGGGATCTCGACGCTTCCCTGGGTGGCGTGGCCGGCGGCCTCGCCCATCTCCGCGAACGCGTCCTCCAGCACCCGGCCGATGTTGATCCGAATGTCCTTCGAGCGGGCGGCGAGGTAGATCCGTTCGTCGGCGATGCCCAGCACGGCCGTGGTCGTGATTCCCTCGAGGTTGAGGAGGTGCTGGGCCGCCTGGGTGAGCGCCTCGCGGTCCCGGATGAACCCCGCCGAGGAGAACAAATGCGAGCCCTGGACCTGGCGGTTCTGGATCGCCTCCGCCAGCACGTCCAGGGTCTCGGGGCTCATCGAGGGGGACTCGACCTGTTCGAGCGTGTCGTGGTTCGCGAACGGGTGGAGGTACGCCGCCGCGGTGAGGTCCGCCGGCGTGGTGTCCCGCTTGAAGTCGAGCGTCTCCGCCCGGATGCCGTACAGCAGCGCGGTCGCGACCGTCTCGGAGGGGGAGTGGTTGAACTCCTGGAGGTACTTCGTCAGCACCGTCGAGGTCGAGGAGACGTTCGTCCGCACGTCGGCGAATTCGACCGCCAGTTCCTCCTCCGACTCGACGTGGTCCAGGTAGATGTCGATCTCCGGGAGGTCCGGGGCGTCGCCGCCAGCCTCCGTCTCGGCGCTGGCGAAGTCCACCAGGGCGACGGTGTCGTACTCCTCGAGGGGATCGGCGTCCCCCCGCGGCAGGAGTTCGATGCCGAGCAGGTTGACGAACGCCCGATTCTCCTGGTGGCCGATCTCCCCGTCGTAGACGATGTCCGCCTCCACGTCGTAGGCCGCGGCGATCGCCTGGAGCGCGGTCGCGGAGGCGATCGAGTCCGGGTCCGGCGCGTCCTGAATCAGGATCGCCATCCGCCCGCCGGAGTCAACGAGCAGCTCCGCGAGCTGGCGCGCCTTGTACTCCAGTTCGCCGGTCTCCAGGCTCCGGAGCGCGGAGTTGGCGATCACCGTCGACGGGTTGATGACGACGTCGGCGCCGAGTTCGTGGAGTTCGTCCTCGCTGATCGGGTCCGAGGCCCGGGCGACGACGTACTGGTCGCCTCCCCGGCCCCGAATCGCCGAGACGGCGGCCTTGTTGACTTCCGCGTCGGAGGCGAGCACGAGCACGATGTCGCGATCCGAGACGACGTCCGCGACCTCGGGTTCGCTGATGTCCTGTACCCGCGCGTTCAGATCCTGGTCGCGAAGCGCCTCGACGCGGGATTCGTCCACGTCGAGCAGGAGGACGTCCTCCTCGTCCGCCACAAGCTTCTCCGCGACGGCGTGTCCGACGCTCCCGCAGCCCAGGATGGCGTACGTCGACCGCGAGGAGTCGATTCCGACAGCGCTCATTACCCACGGGTTCCCTCGCGCGACACTTAACGCCACCCGTTTCCCCCCGGAATCGAGAATGGAAATCCCTTTACCGTCCCCGACGCAACCGGTTTTTGAGGGCCGGTAGCTCAGTTAGGGAGAGCGACGGACTCTTAATCCGTCGGTCGGGGGTTCAAATCCCTCCCGGCCCGTTTTCCTGCGAGCGAAGCGAGCAGTGAAAACGCTCACAGAGGGATTTGAACCCGGGGAGTCGCAACCTGCGAGCGAAGCGAGCAGGTCCGTCTCCACTCGGTTCAAATCCCTCCCGGCCCGTGCAACGAGACGGTGAGCAACGCGAACCGTCGAGTGAACCGCCGAGTGCTAACGAGGCGATGAGTGAACCGGCCCGGACGGATACGCAAGACAGCGTCGGGGTGTGTGAAGCTTTCTGTGGGTGGAATCGTTTCGACGGAGGGCGTGATGGGAGGCCAGCCCCGGATCGAGGGGACCCGGGTCACGGTGCCGGAGGTAAAACGTCGGGTCATCGACGAGTACAGGATCCTCATGACGGCGAGTGGGCAGCCGAGGGTCCGGATCTCGGCGAAAACGCGTAGATGAATGGCCGCAAAACGCGCCGGAATATCCATAAGAATCGTGCATTCAAAACGAGATAGGAGATCGAGGCCGCTTCAGCGCGACGGGTGGTCGATCGATCGCCTGAGCCACGGATCGAACTCCACGTCGCCTTCGACGCTGTCCCCCTGTCCGACTTCCTTGCCGGCCGGGTTCCGACGGCCGTCGGGACCGCCGGGGCCGCTGGCGTGTCCCCACCAGTTGTCCGTCGCATCGAGAGTAGCGTCGTCGACAGAGAGTACGCCGCGACGTGTGTTCCCTTCGATGTCGTTGGACTCGACGGCGGTCTCGTCGGCGGCAGCTTTGACCTCGACGCCGAGTTCGTTGCTCTCGATCCTGTTGTCGGCAATCAGGTAGTCTGTCCCGTCGGATTCGACTCCCACGCCGACGCCATCGAGGTCCGAATCGGGGTCCGAACGGACCGAGCTGATGTCGTTGTCGGCGATCTCGACGTTTTCTGGGATCTCCTCGTGGTTCCCCGTGCCCGTTATCACGACTCCGTGGGCCCACTGGGTTGCCTCCAGCCCGACGTCGGACACGGCGTTGTCCTTGACGACCGCGTCGTCGACGTTGCCCTGAATCATGATCCCGGCGGCTCCGCCCTTCGAATCCCGTCCCTGGATGCGTTTGACCTCGTTACAGGAGATCGTCGCGTTCTGGATCGGATTGTTCCCGTCTCCGCCGAATACCACGATTCCTTCGATGCCCTCCCACTCGGGAACGCCGTCTTCGTCGAAGTCCCTCACGACGGTGTTCGTCACGGTGACGTCGTCGGGCGTATTGCTGATTCGGACCGCTTCACCGTCCGAATTCGTCTCTGCGGGCGGGGGCGAGACGTCGAATCCGTCCAGGGTCGTCCCATCCGCACTCAACTCGACTTGTCCCTCGACGGTGGCTTCGGAACCGCGGGCCGGATCGTCGCCACAGACCCCGGCGTTCGGCCCTTCGAGGGTCAGATCGGCGACGTTGACCGTCACGTTCTCGTCGTAGGTTCCTGCTTCGACGCAGACGGTGTCTCCGGAGCCCGCATCGTCCACTGCGTCTTGAATCGATCCCCCGTCACTGACCGTCTCGTCGCAGTGATCACTCGCCGTTGTTGTCCCAGCAAGCACGCCGCTTGCAATCGCTGTTCCTCCGACCGTTTTTAAGACCGTTCGTCGTCGCAACTGTTGCTTGTCGGGTGTCATGGTTTTGCCCCCACTCTCCACCCGGGGCCTATGTGGTACGTCAACACATGATATAAAACCGCGGAAAAGGCGAGATTATCAATCACCTATCGTCGCGTCGTGGAGGCTGGACACTTCCGACGACGAAAGCGCTCGGTCGTAGATCCGAACGTCATCGAGCTGTCCTTCGTATAGTCTCTTACCGGGGGTATGGGCAATCGTTCCGAAAAACAGTTCGGACGACCGACTCACTACGGGAGAACTCACGGATTCCGAGTCCACCTCGGTTCCATCGACGTATAGTCGGAGTTCGGAGGAGGCGTCGAACGTCGTGGTCAAGAGGTGCCACTCGTCATCGATAATCGAGTCCGTGTCTTCCACGATTACAGCGTCTTCGTCCAGCGTGTCGACGGCCGTCCGCGCTTTCGTTCCGTCATTGTCGAAGATCAGGTTGTACTGCCGATTCCCCTCACCTGACTGTTCACGCGAGATGAGTCTCGTCCAACTCCCTTGCTCAGTGGGGGCTTTCACCAGCGCCGACAGCGAGAACGCTTCGACGAGATCCAAGGTGTCCGATACCTCGACGTAGTCGTTTCCCCCGTCGAGGGACGCCGCGTTTCCAACGGCGCCGGTTACACTCGATGCGTCCCCCACAACCGTCCCGTCGTTATCACCGACAACGTCCTCTGCAGTACCATCATCGACGCTATCGAGCGGCCAGTACCCCACGAGGCCGTCCGTCGGGCCGAGAATCCTCGGAACCGGATCGGCAACGTTCTCACGACATTGGGCGTCCGTATCAGCCCGTATCGTCAACTCGATATCTTCGAACAGATCAGTGCCTGATTCGAATCCGAAGGCTCGAACCTCGAATCCGATACACTGGGATTCGCCATTATCGAGAGGTAGACTGATGGCAGCGTCGCGGTCGGTATCGAATAGACTCGTATTGGTGTACTCGTCTCTGTTATTTCCCCGGTAGAAGACGACGGCCGGATCACCGGGACCGAAGTCATACCGAGCTGGCACGTCTGCATCGTCCGGAATCGACGGCACGTCGACCTCGAAATCGACACACACGTCCTGTGTACCCTGATTTCCGATCTCGAAGACGTTGTGGAATACCGACAGTGCTTCCGGGTTGACGCCGCTTCTAGCAGGT
>JAZKTH010000170.1:0-4621 GCA_036625675.1 Haloferacaceae archaeon | reverse complement strand
CCGTAACCGGACGATCGGCCACCCGATGGGCCGATCGACCGGTAAATCGCTACAATAATCATTATTAGTCGTCGCCGACGGGGGAGACGATCGGTTCCGGCGACTCGAGCGTCTCGTACACCTGCGTGTGGACGACGACCAGACTGATCACCCCGAGTGCCGCCCCCACGGCGAAGGGCACGAGGATGCCGAATCCGACGAGGTAGCCCGCCGCGAGCGGCCCCAGCGCCACGCCGAACCCGAACCCCATGGTGAGAATCGACAGCGTGGAGCCGGACTGCCCCTCCCGGGCGATGTCCCCCGCCAGCGCCAGCGACGGCGCGAACACGGCCGCGACGCCGACCCCCTGGAGGAACCGCACCAGCAGCATCGCCGTCGAGTCGAACGGGACCGACACGCTCGAGAGGGGGATTACGCCCTGCAGGAGCGTCGAGGGGACCAGGATCACGAACCCGGCGAGCAGGAACGGCTTCCGGCCGAACCGGTCGGAGGCGTTCCCGACCGGCACCTGCAGCGCGACGTTGGCGATCGTCACCGCGGCGAACTGCGCCCCGAAGAACACCGCGCCCTGGGCGAGCCGTGCGTTGATCTCGTTTTGCAGCGTCGCGTAGAGTGCGATGCAAAGCCCCATCGAGACGGTCGCCAGCCCCAGCGCGAACACCGGATCGAGCAGCCGATCCTCGCCCCGCACGGCGAAGGAGATGTCGTCGGCCGCGGCGGCCGAGGATTCCTCGGCGTCGTAGACGAACGCCGTCACCAGCGCGAAGCTGAGGAACGCGCCCGCGCTCGCGGTGAAGAACGCCGCGTCGTATCCGGACAGTTCGACCGATCGTCCGGCGACGTCCGTCGAGTACGGCCCCAGTTCCACGACCACCCCGGCGATGATCGGTCCCAGCCCGAAGCCGATGAGCCGGAAGGTGTTGTACACGCCGAAGTTCCCGCCGCGCTCGGCCGCCGTGGCGGCGTACTCGTTGACCAGCGCCACCGTCGCCGGAATGATCAGCGCCGCGCCGATCCCCTGCAGCGCCCGCAGGGCCACCACTGCCCAGTACTGCGAGACGAACGCGTACCCCGCGCTCGCGGTTCCCAGCACGAGGATCCCCGCGAGGATGAACGCCTTTCGCTCGCCGGCCCGGTCCGAGACCCGGCCGGTGAACGGCTGCAGGGAGCTGTTCAGGAAGCCGAAAAGCGACAGGACGATCCCGATCAACAGCGGCTCGGTGAGGGTGAAGCTGACGCCGGCGATCCCGACCTCGCTACCCAGCAGTTCCGCGACGTTCAGCCTGTCGGAGGCGATGTAAAGCGGCAACACGACGATGAGAAAGGAGTTACCGAGCGCTCCCACCATCCGCGCGAGCGCGAGGATGAGGACGCGCCGGTCGGATCCGACGTACGAGGAGAGGGCGGAGCCGAGAACACCCATCCTCTCCGTCTTTGCCGTGGTGGTACATGTGCCTTGTCAAGTCGGCAGTCCCGTCGAGTTCCTCCGCAATCGTCGTTTTCGTCGGTCCCAGCGGAACCGGGCACGGTGCGGTTCGGGGACCGCGCCGGAGTCGAACGCGCCGACGTTTCCATCTACTTAAGTACTCCACGACGCTTGGGCCCGGTATGAAATTCTGCGACGAGTGCGGCTCGATGATGCGAGCCGGCGAAGGGAGCGACGTCTGGGAGTGCACCTCCTGCGGGAACGTCGAGGGGCGCGACGCCGAAGAGGAGGAGTCGATGACGACGACCCAGGGTCAGGTGGAGTCGGAGGTCATCGACGTCAGCGACGCGCAGGACCAGGGGCTCCCCACGACGGAGACCCACTGTCCCGAGTGTGGCAACGACCGCGCCCACTGGTACATGCAGCAAATCAGGTCGGCGGACGAGTCCGAGACCCGATTTTTCATCTGTACCGAGTGCGAGCACAAGTGGCGCGAGGACGACCACTGACGTCGGGCGCTGGCCACTGACGATCGGTCGACCGCCGGGAGGTTGACTTCGTGTTCCCGGAGTTCCGATTTCGGGCTCTTATTTCGACGATCGTTGAAATAGGGATTTATTATCGTCGAACTCATCGCCCCGAACGATGATGCAGACCTCGCGATCGACGACGCGGGTCCCCCCGGAGCTGCACTCGCCGAAGGCCAAGCTCGTCTACCTGTACCTGTCGACGCACGGGGGGGCAACGATCACGGAACTCCAGGAGAACCTCGGAATGAAGAAGCTGTCGCTGTACGGGATTCTGAAGACGCTTCAGGAGGAAGACATCGTCGGGCGCCGGACGGACCGGTACGTGCTCTCGTGACCTGCCCGGCGGTTCGACATCCGGGATCGGCTGCGAAAACAGCTCGACGGCGTCCCGGACCTCACCGACGCTTCGAGCGGGCTTTCCTCACGGTCGCTCCTTCGCGTACTACGTCCTCGCAGTTCGGACACGCTCGGGGGTTCTCCACGTCGTTGGGAGTAAAAACGCGTGCGTACGACCGGGTGACGAACGAGCCACAGTTTTGACACTCGGGCATACCTAATCCTATTCGAATTTCCGTTATAATTCTTTGTGCCGGGGCGGGAGGTATCGACTCTCGACCCGGGTGATCGAATTCTGGGGGAGAACTGTCACCGGGAGCGCCGAGCGACGGCCTCGTCACTCCGCCTCGACCGGCGCGCTCGGTCCGGCCGGATCGGGATCGACGGGCTCCCCCACGGCGTACATCGTGTTGTGGCCCGTCACCTCGACCTCGAGGACGTCCCCGGGCTCGATTCCGCGCTCGTCGGCCCGCTTGACCACGATCTGTCGGTAGGCGGCGTCCCGGCACTTCACCGACTCACCGGATCCCGGTCGGACCGCGAGCACGGTCCGTCGGGCCCCCACCATCGACTCGTAGGCCTCCCCGACCACTCGGCGCTTCAGCTCCGACATCGCCTTCGAGCGCTCCTTCTTCACCGTGCCGCCCAGGCCCTTCATCTCGGCCGCGTCGGTGCCGGGCCGCTTCGAAAAACGGGTGACGTTGATTTTCTCGGGGCGGACCTGTCGAAGCAGCTCCATCGAGCGCTCGTGGTCGGCATCGGTCTCGGTCGGGAAGCCGACGATGAAGTCGGTCGAGAGGGTCCAGTAGTCGAGCCGTTCGTCGAAGGTCTCGACGATCTCCCGGAACATCCCGGTCCGGTGTTGTCTGCGCATCGCTTCCAGCACCTCGTCGCTCCCCGACTGCACCGGGAGGTGGATGAAGTTGTACAGCTTCCGGTTCCGCGCGAACACGTCGGCAAGTTCCTCCCGGATTCCGTGGATACCGCCGGGATTGGCCATCCCAACGCGGACGCGGAACTCCCCGTCGATCGCGCAGATCCGCTCCAGCAGTTCCGGGAGCTTGCGTTCCCCCGCGTCCCAGCCGTACACGCCGGTGTCCTGTCCGGTGACGCGTATTTCCTTCGCGCCGGCGTGCACGAGCGCTCGGGCCTTTCGCACGTTCTCCTCGACGGGCGGGGAGTCGATCCGGCCGGTCGCGAACTTCGTGATGCAGTACGAGCAGTTGCTCGCACAGCCGCGGGCGATGGGGAGGATGCCGACGACGCCGTCCAGCACCGGCTCGGCGTCGGGGGTCGCCGTCGGACACTCGCCGTTGCGGATCGCCGACGGAACCTCGTCCCAGTGGAGGATCCTCGCGTCGACGTCGGCCTCGCGGAACAGCTCCCCCTGTGCAAGCGCCATGCAGCCGGTCACGATCAGGTCGGCGGTCTCCTCGGCGAGTTCCTCGGCCCGCCGGAGCATGTTCCGCTCCGTCTTCTCGAGGACGGTACAGGTGTTGAGGATGGCGACGTCGGCCTCCGCCGGCCCGTCGACCCGGCGGTGTCCACCGTCGCGGAGCGACCGCTCGATCCGGCGGCTCTCCCCGCGGTTGGACGTGCAGCCGTACGTCTCGATGTGGTACGTCGCCATCGGAGTACGTCCCGTTGTGGACGCACGAGCAAAAGGTCGACGGATCCGCGAGGTCGTCGAGCAAAAGGCCGACGGATCCGCGAGGTCGCCGGTCAGTTCAGGAGCGTTCCTCGAGCAGCCGCTCGGCGTGTTCCCGCGACTGGGCGACGCTCCAGCGTACCTTCCGCGCGTCCCCGTAGGCCAGTTCCTCCTTCAGGTCGTTCCGGAGAACGCCCACCGCCATCCCGAGGCTATTGCCCTCGGCGTCCCCGAGTTCGTAGACGCCGTAACGGTCGGGTGCGCTCGCGGCAGTTCCGCGATCGAGCTCCCGCCAGGGCTTTTTCAGGCTCATTCGTCGGCCGCTCGCTCCCCGTCGGACCCGGTTTCCGGTTCGTCCGATTCCCCGCTCACGGACTCCGTTTCCGATTCCGGCGGGGCAACCAGTTCGTAACTCTCCTCGCTCCACTCGTCCTCCACGAACACGAACACGCGTCCGCGGGCCACGTCCGGATCCGCCTCGACAGCCGTTCGCTCTCCCGTCCGTTCGACGGTCACTCCCGGGAACACCTCCTCCCGGTCGCCGGGATCGAGCACGATCCGGCCCACGCCCGAGTCCTCGAGGATCGCGTCGGCCGTCTTCAGGTCGTTCACGTACAGCATCCCCCCTTCCGTCTCGGACGGGTCGGGCACGAGGACGTGGATCTCCCTCGGCGACATGGC
>JAZKTH010000169.1:0-4712 GCA_036625675.1 Haloferacaceae archaeon | reverse complement strand
GAGGAAGCCACCCAGACGGTCGAGTTCCGCGTCGGCGGCACCGCGCTCGCTGACGAGGAGGTCACGCTCGACGCCGGCGAGGAGACCACGGTGAGCTTCGAGGGTGTATCGACGGCGGACCTCGACGTGGGCGAGTACACGCACGGGGTCTACACCGACGACGACAGCCAGGAAGCGACCCTGACTGTCGAGACCGAGGACACGCCGACGGAGGAACCGACGGAAGAGCCGACGGAGGAACCGACAGAGGAACCGACTGAAGAGCCGACCGAGGAGCCGACGGAGGAACCGACTGAGGAGCCGACTGAAGAGCCGACCGAGGAGCCGACGCCGACTGAGACGCCCGGGTTCGGCGCCGTCGCGGCGCTGATCGCGCTGCTCGCGGCCGGCCTGCTGGCGTACCGTCGCCGGTAAGCCGCCCGCGATCGCGTCGGCGATCCGGACGCGAACCACTGGCTCCGTGCCGGTCCCGTTTTCATTCTTTAAGCTCGCCAGCGACGGCGCCGGCCCGCCAATAAAAACGAAATCGCCCGGGGAGGGGTCCCCGCGCCCGCCCTCACTCCCCGTCGAGCGCCCGGGCGAACGCCCCGGGGAGCCGGGCGTAGATCTCGGCGTTGGCCGCCAGCGCCTCCAGCGTGGTGTACTCGTCGACGGCGTGGGCGGTGTCGGTGCCGAGCGCGAACTCGACGGTCGGGATCCCGGCGTGGCGCAGCGTCTTGGCGTCGCCGCCCCCGGTCGCGCTCCGGCGGTAGATCCGGTCGCCCGTCACCTCGCCCGCCAGCCCCGCCACCGTCTCGACCAGCGGGCTGTCGATCGGCTCGGCGGTGCCGACCGACCAGCTCGCGTCGGCGATCGTGACTCCCTCGTGCTCGGCGACGCACTCCCGGACGTCCGCCAGCACCGCCTGGGTCTCCACGCCCGCGGTCAGGCGCACGTCGAGGCGGGCGCGCGCCGAGCCCGGAACGCTGTTGACGGCCTCGCCCCCCTCGATCGTCCCCAGGTTCACCGTCGGCCGGGAGAACAGCTCCCGGGTGGCCCCGGCGCCGATGGTCGGCGCGTAGTACTCCACCGACTCCTCGATGACCTCCTCGATCCCGGGATCGAGCTCGAACTCCCGGGCCGGCAGCCGCCGCCGGACCGCCTCGACGGCCGCCCACAGCCGGTCGATCGCGTTCTCGCCCAGCATCGGCCGGGAGCCGTGGGCCGACTCGCCGGTCGCCTCCAGCGTGAGCCAGATGCTCCCCCGGTCGGCGACCGTCACCGAGTGGTTCCCCCCCGAGCAGGTGGTCTCGCCGATCACGCACGCGTCGGCGTCGATCCGGCCCGCCGACAGCAGCGCCCCGAGCCCGGCGTCGCCCCCGGTCTCCTCGTCGCTCACGATCGCCAGCCGAAGCGTCACCGGGGGCCGGGTGCCCGTCTCCGCGAACGCCATCGCCGACAGCACCATCGACGCCAGCGGCCCCTTCATGTCCGTCGCGCCCCGGCCGTACAGCCGGGTCTCCGCGGTCGACGCGCCCGATCCGCCCTGCGCCGCCGATCCACCCTGCGCCGCCGATCCGTCCGACTCCTTGGCCCCGTTCGCTCCCGCGTCGACGCGCTCGCCCAGGGGATCCCGGCTCCAGGCCCCGGCGTCGAACGGCACCGTGTCGACGTGCCCGTTGTAACACAGCGTCCGGTCGCGTTCCCCGGGTAGCGTCGCGACCAGGTTCGGTTTCCCCGGGTCGACGGCGAACCGCTCGGTGTCGATCCCCGCCGCCGCGAGCCGCCGCTCCAGCGTCTCGATCAGCGCCTGGGTGTCCCCCGGCGGGTTCCGGGTGTCGATCGCCAGCAACTCCAGGGCGAGCTCCGCCAGCCGGTCGCGGTTCGCGGCGACGTACGCTGGCGGCTCGGTGGCGTGGGACATCGCTCTCGACCGGTGCTACGCGACTCCGCATTAAAAGTGTGTGGATCGCACAAGACCGGCGGCGGGGGATCGCAGTCGTCGCGCTCGCCCGCCCGGTCGTCGCGCCCACCCGGTCGTCGTCCTCTCTTCCCCTAGTCGTCGGCGCTCGCGGGGCCGGGTGCGCTCGCGCGCTGGCTCCGCCAGACGCCCTGGGCGTACGCGCCGACGAACATCCCGGCGATCGCCCACAGGGCGGGCCAGTTGCCGATCCCGACGCTGGCGTACCCCGCGCCGGGACAGATGCCCGACAGCCCCCAGCCGACGCCGAAGATCGACCCGCCGATGAGGACCCGCCGGTCGAACGACTTCAGCCGGCGGCCGTAGCCGTCGCCGGTCAGGGGCGCCCGGTCGCGCAGCCGGGGGACGACCGCGAACGCCACGCCGGTGACGACGGCGGCCCCGAACATGACGAACAACAGCCCGAAGTCGGTGAACTGCAGGAAGTCGAGCACGACCTCCGGGCGCGCCATGTGGCTGAACGCGAGGCCGAACCCGAACACCAGCCCGCCGCCGAAGATCAGCGGCATGAACAGGGGGTGTCGCCCCGCGTCGGGTCCGCGGCTCACGGCGTCACCCCCAGCGCCGCGACGAGCTGGGCCGTCCCGATCGCGACCACCAGGAAGGTCGCCACGCCGACGATCGAGGTCTTCGATCGCGAGCCGACCCCGCAGACGCCGTGTCCGGAGGTGCAGCCCTTCCCGATCCGGGTTCCGATCCCGACCAGGATCCCGCCGACGAACAGCCGCCACGCCTGGACGTCGGTCGTCCACGTCCCGCCCTGGTAGACGACGGCGTAGACGACCGCGCCGAGCACGATGCCGGCGGTGAACACCACCCGCCAGTCGCGGGAGGGGCGGTACCGCTGGAA
Organism: Haloferacaceae archaeon; assembly: GCA_036625675.1. Classification (GTDB taxonomy): domain Archaea; phylum Halobacteriota; class Halobacteria; order Halobacteriales; family Haloferacaceae; genus Halalkaliarchaeum. The sequence continues at coordinate 1,902 of JAZKTH010000169.1, read as the reverse complement.
CCGGGACTGCCCCGAGACGTACGACAGCGTCGACTCGAGGAACGTGCTCGCGCCGGGGATCAGGCCGGTTCCGAGGTAGATCACGACGACGCCGAGCCCCACCAGCAGGCCGCCGACCGCGTACCGGCCGATCCCGTTGGGGAACAGCGTCTCGTAGCTGACGGCCGCGAGCGGTGCGGCCGAGACTGCATCGACGCCCATCACTGTCCCGCGATCAGTCCCCTGTCAGCGCGTCCTGACTGGCCGCACAGTTGTTCGGACCGAGCTCGAGCGTGAACGCCTCCTCGTCGTCGACCGACTGCTGGCCGAGGTTGGTGGCGATGATGTCCTCGTAGTTGGCCGGCCGCGGGGGCATGTCCGCCAGCACCGTCTCGACGAACTCCTCCTCGTCGGCGGTCAGCGCCTCCATCTCCTCGACGAGCTCGCCGATCGGCGCGGTGTAGCTGCCGTCCTCGGCCGGCTCGGCGGCGTCGCTGAAGTGGGCTCCGCCGATCAGGACGTCGTCGGCCAGCGGCAGGACGCGCTCCTGGAGCGACTCGTACAGCTGGCGGGCCGCGTCGGGGGCGCCCTCGTCGCCCTCCTCGAGGTCCGGCCGCGCGACGCTCTCGACGAACAGCCCGTCGCCGGTCGCCAGCAGGCTCCCGCCGATCAGGTAGGAGGTCATGCCCGTGGTGTGTCCGGGGGTGAACACCGTCTCGATCGCGACGTCGCCGACCTCGAACTCGTCGCCGTCGGCCGCCAGCGTCATTTCGTCCGCGTAGGTGACCCCGCGGTCGACCGCGGCCTCGGGGATGACGCCCTCCACGCCCTCTTCCGCCAGGTCGCGGACGCCCGAGAGGTGGTCCGCGTGGACGTGCGTGTCGATCGCGTACGTCAGGTCGACGCCGAGTTCCTCCGCGTCCGCCAGGTAGCGGTCCGTGAACGCCCGGAGGGGATCGACGATCGCCGCCTCGCCCTCGTCGTACACCAGGTACGCCAGGCAGCCGCTGGAGGGGCGCTGGTACTGCAGCAGCGTCCCCGGGCCGTCGTAGCGCTCGACCTCGACGGTCTCGTAGATCGACGCCCAGCCGTTCATGCCCTCCGCCAGGTGGTCCACGTCGTACCCGCGCTCGGCGAGCAGGCCCGCAACGTACTCGCTCGCCCCGCCCTTCGCGCACAGGACGGTGACCGCCTCGTCCGACGGGATCGACTCCAGCACCGACTCGTCGATCTCCTCGTCGAGGAACTCGTAGTAGGGTACGTTGATGGTCTCGACGTTCTCGCCCTCGATGTGCCACTCCTCGTAGTCGCTTTGCATCCGGGTGTCGAGGATCGTCAGTTCCTCCCCGGATTCGACGCGCTCCTTGAGCGTTTCCGGGTCCGTCGACTCGACCGGGACGTCCGGCGTCGGAAAGTCCATCTCGTCCATGTTAGTGCGACCGTTAGTACCGGACGATTCCACATAAAACTTTGTATAGTATTTCCTTTTTAGCACAATACCAAATCCGAAGACCTCGACGGTCCTCCGTCGACGATCGGGATCGACTGGTCGCCGGAAAACCTTATAAATAACTTATTAGGATATATTACAGGGGAATATATCCGTCTTACTACGGCTTTATATACTCACTTCTCGTCCGTTTCACGTCCCGCCGTCTCCCCTCCGTTCGACCTACGTACGGCGCTTCCCGCCGGCAATCGACTGGATAGTATTGTACTTACAACCCAATTTTTTTATCTCTCCCTCCGATATTGTGCGCTAACCCCAACACGGGGAGACCCACTATGAGCACGGAATACGCGGTCACCGAGACGCTCGACGTGAAAGGACTCAGCTGCCCGATGCCGGTCGTGAAGGCGAAGCAGGCGGCCGACGGACTCGAGGAGGGCGACGTCCTGGAGATACTCGCGACCGACTCGGGG
>JAZKTH010000168.1:0-4722 GCA_036625675.1 Haloferacaceae archaeon | reverse complement strand
GGCGACTCACCCGAGGAGGCGACTCACCCGAGGAGGCGGCTCACCCGAGGAAGTCGGGTTCCGTGCGTTTCTGCTCGCGTTCGGTTGTTAGGTGCTTCAGGAACTCCTCGAGCGGGACGTCCCCCCGCTCCCGTTCGAACCGGTCCCGGACGGAAACGGTGCCGTCGGCTTCCTCGTCGGGGCCGACCACGAGCATGTACGGGAGCCGGTCGTCGTGGGCCCCGCGGATCTTCCGGCCGACGGTCCAGTCGCGGTCCTCGACCTCCACCCGGAAGCCGGCCTCGGCGAGTTCGTTTTTCACCCGGTGGGCGTAGCCCAGCGTCTCGTCGCTGACCGGGAGGATCCGCACCTGCTCGGGGGCGAGCCACAGCGGGAAGTTCCCGTCGAAGTGCTCGATCAGAACCATGAAGAACCGCTCGTAGCTGCCGTACAGGGCCCGGTGGATCATCACCGGCCGGTGTTCCTCGTTGTCCTCGCCGGTGTAGGTGAGGTCGAACCGCTCGGGCATGTTGAAGTCCAGCTGGACGGTCGGTCCGTCCCAGTGGCGGCCGAGCGCGTCCTCGAAGGCGAAGTCGATCTTCGGGCCGTAGAAGGCGCCGTCGCCCGGCTCTAGGTCGTAGTCGTAGCCGTCCTTCTCCAGCACTTCTCGCAGCTGCGACTCGGCGGACTCCCAGATCTCGTCGCTCCCGACCGACTTCTCGGGGCGGGTCGCGAGCGCGACCTCGACGTCGAGGTCGAACGTCTCGATCACCTCGAAGATGAGGTCCATCACCTGCCGGACTTCCCGTTCGATCTGGTCCTCGCGGACGAACAGGTGCCCGTCGTCGATCGTGAACGCCCACACGCGCGAGAGGCCCGAGAGTTCGCCGCGCTGCTCCTTCCGGTACACCTTCCCGTTCTCGAAGTAGCGTTCGGGGAGTTCCCGGTACGACCAGGACTTCTGGTCGAAGATCGTCGCGTGACCGGGACAGTTCATCGGCTTCAGGCCGTACTCCTCGTCGTTGACGTCGAGCAGGAACATGTCGTCCCGGTAGTTGTCGTAGTGGCCCGATTTCTTCCACAGCTCCGTCCGGAAGAGGTGGGGCGTCTCGACCTGGTCGTAGCCGGCGTTCCGGTTGAGTTCGTTGGCGTACTCCTCCAGTTCACGTAGCACCGTCTTGCCGTTCGGGTGGTACAGCGGGAGCCCCGGCCCCGTCACGGTCGGGATCGAGAACAGATCCATCTCCCGACCGATCTTCCGGTGGTCCCGTTCCTTCGCCTTCTCGCGGCGCTCGAGGAACTGCTCGAGGTCCGACTCGCTCTCGAAGGCCGTGCCGTACACGCGGGTGAGGGTCTCGTTCTCCTCGTCGCCGCGCCAGTACGCCGAGGAGATGTTCAGGAGGGCGAACGCGCCGACCTCGCCGGTGGATTCGACGTGCGGTCCCCGACAGAGGTCCTCCCAGTCGTCCTGGACGTAAAATGAGACGACCTCCTCGTCTGCGGCCTCCTCGTTCAGGATCGCGCGTTTGAACTCGTTGTCGGCGTACCCCTCGATCGCCTCCTCCCGGGGGCGTTCGACCCGGTGGAGTTCGTAGTCGGCCTCGATTATCCGTTCCATCTCCGCCTCGATCTCCGCGAGGTCGTCCTCGTCGAGGTCGACGCCCGTCACGTCGTAGTAGAAGCCCTCGTCGGTCGGGGGGCCGATCGCGAGTTTCGCCCCGGGATACAGCCGCTGGAGCGCCTGCGCGAACACGTGGGCGGCGGTGTGTCTGAGGACCTGCAGGTACTCCTCGGAGTCGTCGGTGACGATCTCGAGGCGTGCGCCGTCGGGAACGACGCTCGCTTCGTCCACGAGTTCGCCGTCGACGACGCCCGCGACGGTGTCCCTGCCCAGCCCCGGCCCGATCTCGTAGGCGACGTCCTCGACTGTCGACCCCTCCGGCACGGAAAGCTGTGATCCGTCCGGAAGGACGACCGTCACCTCTGCCTGGGCGTCGCTCTCGCTCATGCACGTGAGAAGCCGGACGAGCGGGATAAGTGTTTTTGGACGCCGGCACGGGTTCGCACGAAACTGAATAGCTCAACGAGATCCGTTTTCCCCGGTCAGGTGTTGATACGTCGGACGGACGTCCTCGAGGAGTTCTTCGACGATCTCCCAGAGAATCAGGGACGGCGTCTCGTGTTCGAACGTGACGTTCCGTCGGTTTTCGTCGTCGTCGGTCGCGTACTGGAAAAGTGCCCGTCCGAGATCGGGGTGATCTTCGTCCTGGTGCCAGCCGGCGTGAAAACCCGTGTTTGGATCCGTGTAGTCGACTCGGAACCAGTCGTGTGGATCCTGACGATGCCATGCAACGACGAGTTCCGGTGATTCGGGTCCGGTTGCTGGCTCGAGACGGACTGGGTCGAAAACCGCCCGCAACTGCCTGGCTTCGATGTCGTCCGGAACGTATTCGACTGCCGTGATCTGGGGTACACGATCGAGAACGTCCCGCTTCAGCTGGGCATAGAGATTCGCGTTCGGATCCCCTCCGGGATGCGGAACGGACATCCGTCAGCTGCTGACCTCGGCAGGCTCGGTCCTCGGAGCCAGAAAGTCCCACTCGCGAACGGCGAACCCGACGATCCGGATACGGCGCCGGAGCTTTTCCCACTCGCGCGCGATCTCACGGCGGTGAGTTTCTTCGTCGGCGTCGAGAGCCTCGTCGGCGATCGTTCCACGGAGTTGGTTCGGTGACTCGACGCCGAACTCGTCCTCCCAGGCCCGGATCCGCGCCTTCATGTTGGCCAGGCGGTCTGTGAGATCCTCGACGGTGTGCTCGCCGTCCCGTAGACGCATTGCTTCCTGCATCGCTTGGCGACGGTAATCGGGGTAGTACGTGGTGAGGGTGCCGCCCTCGTCGCGGTAGAGAACCCCGTCGTCGACGAGCCGTTCGAGGACGCGCTTGGTCGGCTCGTGTGACCAGCCCGCTTCGGAAGCGATCCAGTTCGCCGTTCGTGGCTCCGACAACTGTCGGGCGACCATCCGCACCCGGTCTTCACCCGTGGTTCGGTCTTCCACGAGCGATCGATCGGAATCCGATTCGTCCGGAGTCATGTGCGCCGGTACGGACCCTGTCTTAATATAATTTTAGAGACTTCGACTCATATCGGAGTACGTTCCTCGACGTGTCACCGGGCCGGCCTACAGTCCGAACAGGCCTCCGAGTCCGGCGGCGGAAAACGAAACGAAGGCCCGACCGAGATCCGACCGCTCGAACCGCCTACTCCTCTTCGGTCAGCAGCCGCCGGAGGACGTAATGGAGGATTCCCCCGTGTTCGACGTACGTCACGGCCGCCGGGGTGCCGACCTGGGCGGTCACCGGGAACTCGACGGTCTCGCCGTCCGCTTTTTCGGCGACGACCTCGAGTTCGGCCTCGGGTTCCAGGCCGTCGTCGAGCCCGCGGACGTGGAAGTGCTCCGAGCCGTCGATGCCGAGCGACTCCCAGGAGTCGCCGGGCGCGAACTGCAGCGGCAGCACGCCCATGCCGACCAGGTTGTCGCGGTAGATCCGCTCGTAGCTCTCGGCGATGGTGGCGCGCACTCCCAGCAGGTCGGTCCCCTTGGCCGCCCAGTCGCGGCTGGAGCCGGTGCCGAACTCCTCGCCCGCCAGCACCACGAGCGGGGTGTCCTCCTCGCGGTAGCGCTCGCTGGCCTCGAAGACCGTGGTCCGTTCTCGAGTAGGGTGGTGGATCGTGTAGCCGCCCTCCACCCCGTCGAGCATCTCGTTTTCGATCCGGACGTTCGCGAACGTCCCCCGCATCATCACCTCGTGGTTGCCCCGGCGGGAGCCGTAGGTGTTGAACTCGTGGGGCTCGACGCCGTGATCCATCAGCCACCGGCCCGCCGGGAGGTCCGGGCCGAACGGGCCGGCCGGGCTGATGTGGTCGGTGGTGACGGTGTCCCCGAGCAGCATCAGGCACCGGGCGTCCTCGACGTCGGAGACGCCGGGCTTCTCCAGCGGGAAGTCCGTGAAGAACGGCGGCTCCCGGATGTAGGTGGACTCCTCGTCCCACTCGTAGACGTCGCCCGTGGGGGCCTCCAGCGCGTCCCAGCGTTCGTCCCCCTCGAACGCCTCGGCGTACTTCTCCTCGAACATCGACGAGTCGACGTTGTCGTGGATCGCCTCCCGCACCTCCTCCGGGCTCGGCCACACGTCCGAGAGGTAGACGGGTTCGCCCTCGTCGTCGGTTCCGATCGGCTCCGTTTCGAGGTCGACGTCCATCCGTCCGGCGAGGCCGTACGCGACCACGAGCGGGGGGCTCGCGAGGTAGTTGGCCTTGATCTTCGGGTGGATCCGCGCCTCGAAGTTCCGGTTGCCGCTGAGGACGCTGGTGGTCCACAGGTCGTGTTCGTCGATCGCGGCCTCGACCGCCTCCGGTAGCGGCCCGGCGTTGCCGATGCAGGTCGTGCAGCCGTAGCCGACGACGTGGTAGCCGAGGTCCTCGAGGTACGGGAGCAGCTCGGATTCCTCGAGGTACTCGGTGACGACCCGGCTGCCGGGCGCGAGGCTCGTCTTGACGTAGTCCGGCACGTCGAGCCCGCGTTCGACGGCGTTCTTCGCGAGGAGTCCGGCGGCCATCATCACCGACGGGTTCGAGGTGTTGGTGCAGCTCGTGATCGCGCTGACGACGACGCTGCCGTGGCCGATCTCGGTGGTGGTGCCGTCCTCGAGTTCGATGGGTACTTTCTCGCCCAGGTTCGAC